>JAFNWA010000094.1 GCA_017383665.1 Bacteroidaceae bacterium
GTAAGCCACCTACGCACAGGTTCATCATACAGTTTCAGACACAAGAGTGCAAGCACGATACTTGAAACAACAACAAGTGCAGCCACCCCCAGACACTCATTCAGCGTGTAAACTTTTTTCTCAATTAGCCAGGCATAGAAGATGTACATTATCGGGTAGTGAACGATATACAGCGGATAGGACAAATCTCCAAGCACTTTGCTGACCTTTGATGTAAAGAAACTGCCAGTTCCACCACAGGCGCCCAACCACACAATAAATGGAAACACCAGCGCGATGCACACAACCTCATAAAGACTATTGAGACTGATTCTCGAATTCTCAAAAGGCGCAATATATGGCACAGCAAACAGCACAATAAGCATTAAACTGCATTTCCAGAATGCGCCATTCACCTTGCGAGGCTTAAATGTACGGGCAAGCAGCATACCCATCGTAAAAGGAAACAGCATACGCACCAATCCACCCCAGAAGTTCACCTCATCGATAGTCCAACCAACACCAACCATGTCGTACCCCGACACATTCCCCACAAAGAACCAAGCATGCAGGCACCCTAAAACAACCGCCAGAATTGTAAGGATTTTTGTAGAGAGGCGGCGGATTACAAGTGCATAAAGGATATTGCCGACATATTCAAAGAACAACGACCATGCCGGGCCGTTGAGCGGGAACATCTCGCCATTGCCACGCACCTCGTATGGCACACCGGGCACCGCCGGGATCATAAACATTGTAAACAGCATCGCAACCATCACCCAACCGGTAGGGGCAGTGGTACCATTCCACTTTTCAAAACCCACAAAAGCGAATGCCAACACACCAATCACCGCACCCATCACAAGCATCGGGTGCAGACGCACAAGACGGCGCTTGAAGAACTGCCATGTGCTCATTTTTGTCCAACGGTCATCATAGGCATAACTTATTACGAAACCTGAAAGAATAAAGAAGAAATCCACGGCAATGTGCCCGTGATTGAGCGTTGTTATCAAGCCACTGCCGGCACCATTTGTTGCCTCGGCAAAGGCAAGTCCCTCGAAAATGTGATAGAAAAGTACAAGAATTGCTGCTACGCCACGCAAGCCATCAAGAAGCTCATAATGTGGTTTTGCATCGGCAAAACTCACCGATGTAATAGTGTTTTTTTGCATAGTAAATGTAATGAATTTTCAAAAATTTCAACCACCAAACAGGTGTTACAGTCACAAAAGTAACATTTTTATCGAAAAACACAAAAACCGAGAGAGTTACAGCAGCGGACTGCAAAACGGCAATTTCTTTCTCGCGCGTATGCCCGTTTTTAAAATAAAATAACTACTTTTGTAAATTATATGCGGAAACGCAACCCTTGCTTTGAAAAATACAGAACAAAAAAACAACATAAAATGGAAAAGAAATTCAAAAGAACACTTGTGACATCGGCCTTGCCATACGCAAACGGTCCCGTCCACATCGGTCACCTTGCAGGAGTATATGTACCTGCCGATATTTATGTACGCTATCTGCGCCTCAAAGGCGAGGATGTACTCTTCATCGGCGGTAGCGACGAGCATGGCGTACCCGTTACACAGCGTGCCCGCAAAGAGGGCATAACTCCACAGGATGTGGTTGACCGTTACCACGGCATCATCAAGGAGAGCTTTGAGGGATTCGGCATTTCGTTCGATGTATATAGCCGTACAACATCCGAGACCCATCACAAATTCGCTTCGGAATTCTTCCGCAAACTATACGATGACGGCAAGCTTGTAGAGCAGACTTCAAAGCAGTTCTATGATGTAAAGAACGAGAAGTTCCTTACAGACCGCGATGTAGTGGGCGAGTGCCCCTACTGCCACAAACAGGCCTATGGCAACCAGTGCGAGGAAGGATGTGGCCGAGCGCTTGAGCCAACAGAACTCATCAATCCCCGTTCAAAGGAGACCGGCGAGGCACCGATACTCAAGGAGACAAAGAACTGGTACCTGCCACTCAACGACTACCAGCAGTGGCTTAAAGAGTGGATTCTGGAGGAGCACAAGGAATGGCGTCCAAATGTCTATGGACAGTGCAAGAGCTGGCTCGACATGGATCTGCAACCCCGCGCCATGACACGCGACCTTGATTGGGGAATACCTGTTCCCGTGGAAGGTGCCGACGGCAAGGTTCTCTATGTATGGTTCGACGCCCCCATCGGTTATATCTCAAA
>JAFNWA010000095.1 GCA_017383665.1 Bacteroidaceae bacterium
ATGATGACCACGGTGATGCCCAGCTTCTTATTGATGTCGCGAATCAGAGACAGAATGGAGTGGGTGGTGTTGGGGTCCAGTGCAGAGGTAGCCTCGTCGCACAGCAGCACCTTGGGGTTGGTAGCCAGTGCGCGGGCGATGGCCACTCTCTGTTGCTGACCGCCTGAAAGCTGTGCGGGGTATGCCTTTGCCTTGTCGGGGAGGCCTACCAGCTCCAGCAGCTCCATGGCCCGCTTTTCCGCTTCTGCCTTCTTCACCCCTGCCAGTTCCATGGGGAAACAGACGTTTTTCAGACAGTTGCGCTGCATGAGCAGGTTGAAGCTCTGGAAAATCATGGTGATGTCACGGCGGGCTTCACGAAGCTCCTTGTCGCTCAAAAGCTCCATGTTTTTGCCGTCGATGATGACCTGCCCCCCTGTGGGGCGTTCCAGCATATTGATGCAGCGGACCAGGGTGGACTTGCCTGCGCCGCTCATACCGATGATGCCGTAGATTTCGCCGTCGTTGATGGTGAGATTGATGTTCTTCAGCGCATCCACGTCACCGATGCGACAGAAGAAACCGTGGCTGAAAGCGAGAATTTTCTTGTCCGGGTATTCGCGACGCACTTTGTCAATGAACTTGTGGGCGCGTTCCTTCATTGATTCCTCGGTCTCCACGGTTTCGTTGAGCGTTGCGCCTTTTATTGGTGTACCGGCGAGATTGCCGAGATCGCGTTCGCGCAACAGTGGTTCTTTGATGAAGGTACATTCAATGCCCTCGAGTGCTATCTCCGCTGTGTCAAGACAGCGCTTGAGGTCGCTACAGAGTACAACATCAAACTCTAACTCGGCAAGTCGGGGACGCAAGGTGAGCGCCTGTTCCTTTCCAAGCTCCGACAAGTGTCCCGGTGTCTGTCCCTGGAACAGTCCCTTTGAGTTCTCTATTGTCTCGCCGTGGCGAGTCATGTATATGGTTGTGGCCATAGTGCTGATGGATTATGTCATTCCGAATCGAAGATCGATGCCCGTAGGGGCCAAAGTCAACCTTGTGTGAGGGACTCAATGAGTTTTATGAGGTATCTCACATGCGCTCGATATGACAAACTGTAATATTAGTTTGCGCTTTCGAATAACTTGAGGAAACGGACATCGTTCTCGCTGAAGAGACGGAGGTCCTTCACCTGGTACTTGAGGTTTGTGATACGCTCGATACCCATACCGAATGCGTAACCAGAGTAAACCTTGCTGTCAATGCCGCAGAGTTCGAGTACATTGGGGTCAACCATGCCGCAACCCAGAATCTCTACCCAACCAGTGTTCTTGCAGAATGGGCAACCCTTGCCGCCGCAGATGTTACAACTGATGTCCATCTCGGCACTTGGCTCTGTGAATGGGAAGTATGATGGGCGAAGGCGGATCTTGGTCTCCTTGCCGAACATCTCCTGAGCAAAGAGAAGGAGCACCTGCTTCAAATCGGTGAATGATACATTCTTGTCAATGTAAAGACCTTCCAACTGGTGGAAGAAACAGTGTGCACGGTAGCTGATGGCCTCATTGCGGTAAACACGGCCGGGAGCGATGATGCGGATAGGTGGCTGGCTTGTCTCCATAACGCGGCTCTGTACGCTACTGGTGTGTGTGCGCAGGATGATGTCGGGGTGTGCCTCAATGAAGAATGTGTCCTGCATGTCGCGTGCAGGGTGATCCTCGGCGAAGTTCATTGACGAGAATACATGCCAGTCATCCTCAACCTCAACACCGTTGGCAATTGAGAAGCCGAGGCGCGCGAAGATATCGACAATCTCATTCTTTACAATTGAGAGCGGGTGGCGTGTGCCAAGAGTGGTGGGGTAGGCTGGGCGTGTGAGGTCTATCTCGCACTGTGCCTCCTCCTTATTCTCAATCTGCTCCTTGAGGGTGTTGAAGTGCTCCTGTGCAGCGTTCTTCAATTCGTTGATTTTTACACCGACTTCTCGTTTCTGTTCGGCAGGAACTTCACGGAACTTGGCCATAAGGTCGTTGATGATACCTTTCTTGCTCAAATATTTAAGACGAAGTGCCTCCAACTCCTCGGCGTTGGTTGCAGTTGAAGCAGCAATCTCCTGGAGCAAACCGTTTATTCTTTCTATCATAATTGTGTCTAGTTTTTTATTCTAATGTGCAAAGTTAAGCAAAAACAGTGTAAAAAACGAAAGAAAATGGAGAATAATAGCGTGGGTGATTGTGCGTGCAACTATTTTTTAATGTCGTATGATAAATTGTGTGAAATTATTTTGACATTGGATAATTTTTTGCCACTTTTGTACAATCGGTAAATTGGCATACTGTTTCAGTATGCATAAATGGAGGCATATGGATTTTGAAAGTAAGAAAATTGATGAACAGGTTGAGGAACTCCTGGTACGCCTTGCACGCCGTTTCTCGGCCGAGGACATTGAGCGAATAAGTGATGCCTATAACCTTGCGCGCGAGGCACACAAGGAACAGCGACGCAAGTCGGGCGAACCGTATATAATGCATCCGGTTGCAGTTGCCAGAATTGTTGGTGAGGAGTTGCGCTTGGGAGCAAACCCTATTATCGCAGCCTTCCTGCACGATGTGGTTGAGGATACACCATACACCATTGAGGATATCCGTGAACGCTTTGGCGATGATGTCGCATTCCTTGTCAATGTAGTAACAAAGAAGAAAAAGAAAAGTTCGTCAAAGTCTTCGAGTCAGATTGACAACTACAAGCAGATGCTCGATTCGCTGCATTACGATATCCGTGCCCTGCTCATAAAGCTATCCGACCGCCTTCATAACATGCGCACTCTCAACAGTATGCGCCCCGACAAGCAAATGAAGATTGCCGGTGAAACCGATTACTTCTATGCTCCGTTGGCACATCGTTTGGGACTCTATTACATTAAGCGTGAGATGGAGAACCTATCATTCCGTTACCGTTGTCCGCGCGACTAC
>JAFNWA010000096.1 GCA_017383665.1 Bacteroidaceae bacterium
CTTCCGATCTGTTACCTCCTTGACACCCTCCTCGTTGAAACGCAAGTTATCCCAAGGAGCAGAGTTGGTAATCATATACCAACGCAAAGCGTCGCTACCGTAGTTCTCTATTGTATCAAATGGATCGACAGCATTTCCAAGACGCTTTGACATCTTGTCGCCGTTCTTGTCGAGCACAAGACCGTTTGAAATCACAGTCTTGAATGCCACTGTATCAAATACCATTGTAGCAATAGCATGCAAGGTATAGAACCATCCGCGTGTCTGGTCAACACCCTCGGCGATGAAATCGGCAGGATATACCGCACGGCTGTCGAGCAGTTCTTTATTCTCAAAAGGATAGTGAATCTGAGCGTATGGCATTGCACCGGAGTCGAACCAAACATCAATGAGGTCGAGCTCGCGTGTCATCACCTTGCCGGTTGAAGAAACAAGCTTGATATCATCAACATAAGGACGGTGCAGGTCTATCTTGTCATAGTTTGCCTTGCTGTAGTCACCGGGAACAAAGCCCTTGTCCTTATATGGGTTGCTTACCATTACACCGGCAGCAACAGCCTTCTCAATCTCGTCATAAAGCTCGGCAACCGAACCGATGCAGATAGCCTCGCCATCCTCACTTGTCCAGATTGGCAATGGAGTACCCCAGTAACGGCTACGGCTCAAGTTCCAGTCGTTCAAGTTCTCAAGCCACTTGCCGAAACGGCCTGTACCTGTTGATTCAGGTTTCCATGTGATAGTCTTGTTGAGTTCGCTCATTCGCTCCTTCATCTGCGATGCACGCACGAACCAACTGTCGAGCGGATAATAAAGCACGGGTTTGTCGGTACGCCAGCAATGTGGGTAGTTGTGTACATGCTTCTCAATCTTGAACGCGAGGCCGGCCTGCTTGAGAACCATGCAAAGCACAACATCAAGAGTCTCGGCCTTTGCAGCCGCCTTGTCATCATATCGGCCGTCAACGGTATATTGTGGGTCGTATGCATTCTTCACATAAGCAGCGGCGAATTTTGCATACTCATCAACATTGACAAAGTTTGCAACGAAATCATCGTCAAGCTCATCGATAGCCCAGAACTTGCCGGTAAAATCAACCATCGGACGGGTCTCGCCCTTCTTGTTTATCATGAAAAGCGATGGGATTCCGGCAGCTTTGGCAACAAAAGCATCATCGGCACCGAATGTTGGCGCAATGTGAACGATACCTGTACCGTCCTCTGTGGTTACATAGTCACCGGGAATTACCCTGAATGCCTCGGCTGATGCATCGACAACTGCATCGCCCTCCTTTTTCACAGGCTTCACCCATGGGAAGAGCTGAGCATAGTGCATGCCCACAAGGTCACTACCCTTGTACTCGGCAATTACCTTGTAAGGAACCACCTTGTCACCGGGTTTGTAATCCTCGAGCGGCATCTCGGCACCTGCAGGGTTGAAGTGGGCAGCCAACAAAGCTTTTGCAAGAACCAAAGTAACAGGCTGGCCATTGTATGCATTGTATGTCTGCACTGCAACATAATCAATCTTCGGGCCAACGCAAAGCGCTGTGTTTGAAGGCAATGTCCATGGAGTTGTTGTCCATGCAATGAAGTATGGTGTACCCCATGCTGTCATTTCGGGCTTGGGGTCAAGCATACGGAACTGTGCAACAGCTGTTGTATCCTTCACATCGCGGTAGCAACCCGGCTGGTTCAACTCGTGAGAACTCAAGCCAGTACCTGCTGCAGGCGAATATGGCTGTATTGTATAACCTTTGTAAAGCAAATCCTTGTTGTAGAGTTGCTTCAACAACCACCACAAAGACTCTATATAGCTGTTCTCGTATGTGATATATGGATTTTCAAGGTCAACCCAATAGCCCATCTTGCGTGTAAGGTCGGTCCACTCACGGGTATATTTCATAACCTCCTCGCGACAGTTGCGGTTGTAGTCGTCAACCGAAATCTTCTTGCCTATATCCTCTTTTGTAATGTTCAATTTCTTCTCAACGCCAAGCTCTACAGGCAAGCCGTGTGTATCCCAACCGGCCTTACGCTTAACCTGGAAACCCTTCATTGTCTTGAAACGGCAGAAAGTATCCTTTATGCTGCGCGCCATCACATGATGGATACCCGGCATACCGTTAGCCGAAGGAGGACCTTCAAAGAAGACAAACGAAGGAGCACCCTCGCGCTCGGTCATACTTTTTGAGAACAAGTCCTCTTTCTCCCACTC
>JAFNWA010000097.1 GCA_017383665.1 Bacteroidaceae bacterium
GATTCATGGGAAAATGTCGGAACAAAAGAAATTAATGGAGTAATTTACTACATATATAAATCACCTAATATGAGTAAAGGTTTTCAAATAGATATATTCTAATAAAAAAAAATTAATTTAATAATGGCAAATTTTGTACAAGATGGCATAAACTTTACAATCTCAAACAATTTACAATCGGGTGAAAAATTGCATAATGTTAAAGGTAAATTGCAATCATTTTATTATTCATTTGGCGATTATGAAGGAAATGATGCATCCAAACTCATCAATGCAGTTGAAATCGACTGGAATAACGCAGATTTAGGAAATAGTTATCAGATAAATACTACAGGAGAAAAAAATGCCATATAAATTCCGCCAAGAGTTTGCGAGTAATCAAAAAATCGCAAATAACTGGCGCAGTAAAAATAAAAGAACAAATAATATGAAACAAAGAATACAAAGTACACTATTCGCACTGTTAGCCACAGTGTGCCTCGCGTACGCGCAGCAGCTGAGCGTGGAGCCCGTGTGCCTTACAACCGGAGCCGAGGGCGAGATAGTCGTTTCAGTCTCCGATGCAAAAGCAATGAGCGCAATGCAATTCTGCATAACACTGCCCGACGGCTTTGAGTTGAAAGGTAACAGCAACGACAATTATGGAATAACACCCGGCGTGGCAGTCAAAAACCGCCACACACTAAGCGTACAACCACTCGATGAACAAAACAAGACACTGCTTGTTGTGCTCTACAGCATGCACTTCAACCCGTTTGGTAATGGTGAACTGCTACATATCCCAGTTGTAGCCACAGGCGAGGGTGGCAAATCGTCGAGCACATTGTACAATATAAGAATGGCCGATAAAGATGCAAAAAGCTACGAATATGAGCGCGTGGAATATACAGCCGAGGTAAAATTCCCGGAACTCAAGGCAGAGCCAGTAAGCATAGAGCCCGGAGCAAAAGGCAATGTCGCAGTGAATATATCAAACGCCGCAGCAATGACAGCACTTCAATTCTGCCTGTCGTTGTCAAGCGGAGCAACCCTTGACAGCGAAGGAATAGCCCTTGCCGCAGCAGCAAACAATCATATATTGAATGTTCAGCCCCTTGCAAGTGGCGACTATCTTGTAGTGCTTTATAACTTGTATAAAGCGACATTCCGTGATGGCACTTTGCTTACAATTCCTGTTGTAGCAGGCGAGGATGGCGGAACAATAACCGGTAGCCTCTACAATGTACGCATGTCAACGGTTGATGCCGTGAGCTACAAATGCAAGGAAGTTTCGCTTGATGTGACAGTGAATACCCCTGTTACAGGAATAGAGGATGTGCTTGACGAGGTGAGTGACGATGTGAAAGGTATTTACGATTTACAGGGCAAGAAAGTTGCAAACCCAACAAAAGGAATCTATATTGTTGACGGCAAGAAAGTGCTGGTTAAGTGAGAGCGATGATTGACAAGCTTGCTTGATTAAGCATAGCCGAACGCAAAGCAGTTGCGCGAAGCGAAAGTGCTGATTAAGTGAGAGCGATGATTGACAAACTTGCTTGATTAAGCATAGCCGAACGCAAAGCAGTTGCGCGAAGCAAAAGTGCTGATTAAGTAAAATAGAATTTTAATAGGCATTATTCCCTGCGCTTTACAACAGCGTGGGGAATATTGTTTTTAACAGGTGTGGGAGTGAAAGGATTACACGCAGTGATGTCATTCCGAAAGAACGTTAGTGACTGAGAAATCTAAAAAGGAGCTCCCTCGCCACCTTGCTCTGTCGGGATTACATTGGCTCACTTGCAAAAGTTGGGGAAAATTTAGGATTACCTCTCAATTGTATTGTATTCTACAGCAGTCTTCAACCTTAATCGTCCATTAGCATTTCTCGTGTATTGCATTACGGTGCATTTTAGGCAGCCATCACAGTTAACCCCTGTGGTATCAGCAGGCGTCAGCCTGTCAAGCGTACCTTTTAGGCCTTCAGGGCATTGTAGACCTTTTTGTGCCTTAAAAACGTCTAACAAACTGAAAAATATTAAAATAAATTAAAATAACTTGTTAGAAATACAGAAAATTTTCTCTAAATTTGTGTCGGATTATGTACTAATGTAACTCAAATTATATGCACAAAGTCGTAAAAATTTCTAAGGGGTTGAATATCAATCTTAAAGGTGCTCCTGTTAAAGAAATGACATCGGTTGAGACACCAAAGTTCTATGCTTTGATGCCGGCTGATTTTACACGCGTTACTCCAAAGGTTGTTGTAAAGCCCGAGGACGCTGTGAAGGCAGGTGATCCTTTGTTCGTCGATAAGAACATCCCTGAATTGCAATTTGTTTCGCCTGTGAGCGGAAAAGTTGTTGCGGTTAACCGCGGTGAGAGAAGACGCGTACTTAGCGTAGTAGTTGAATCGGATGGCAAGTTCGAGTCTGTAGAGTGCAAGGCGAAGGATGTACTTTCGCTCTCTGCCGACGAGATTAAGGCAGACCTTCTCAAGGCCGGCCTGTTCGCATTCATGCGTCAGAGACCCTACGATGTTATCGCCGACCCCAAGGATGCACCTCGTGCCATCTATGTGTCTGCTTTCGATTCAAAGCCACTTGCTGTGAGTTTCGAGGTAGCTCTCAAAGGTAATGAGGATGATTTCCAGACAGGTCTCGATGCCCTTTCACGCATAGCTCCTGTTCACCTTGGTATCTGCGCTTGTCAGAAGGCTACAGCACTTACAGTTGCCAAGAATGTGAAGACCACAATCTTCAAAGGCCCACACCCCGCAGGCAATGTTGGCGTGCAGATTAACAAGACTGCTCCTGTGAACAAGGGTGAGATTGTATGGACAATCGGTGCCGAGGAGGTTATCTTTATCGGTCGCTTCTTCAACAAGGGCAAGCTCGATTTCACTCGCACCATTGCACTTGCCGGTAGTGAGGTGAAGAATCCTTCATACAGCAAGGTTGTTCTTGGCGCGCAGTTGACAAATATCCTTGCAGGTCGTCTCGAGAACAAGTACGAGAACCGCATCATCGACGGTAATGTTCTCACTGGCAAGAAGACTACAGCCGACGGCTTCCTTGGCGCATTCTCAACCCAGGTAACAGTTATCCCCGAGATTATGGGTGGTGACGAAATGCTTGGTTGGGCTATGCCACGCTTTGGTATGTACAGTACAAGCCGCAGCTATTTCAGCTGGCTGTTCCCCAGCCGCAAGTATGCTATCGATGCCCGCATCAAGGGAGGCGAGCGTCATATGATCATGTCGTACGAGTACGACAAGGTGTTCCCAATGGACATCTACCCCGAGTACTTGCTCAAGGCAATTATAACCGGTAACATTGACAAGATGGAGCAACTCGGTATCTATGAGGTGGCTCCCGAGGATTTCGCACTGTGCGAGTTCGTTGACTCTTCAAAGCTGGAGTTGCAGCGTATCGTTCGCGAAGGCCTTGACAAGTTGCGTGCCGAGATGTGCTAATTGATCGAGGTCGCCGGTGTCAATGACATCAAGCGGCCGGGTTTTAATGCAAAATAAAAAACAGTCATATGAAATTTTTGAGAAATTATTTGAATAAGATTAAACCAAAGTTCGAGGAGGGTGGCAAACTTCACGCATTCCGTTCTTTGTTCGATGGTTTTGAGACATTCCTGTTCGTGCCAAACGACACTTCAAAGAGTGGTGTGAACATACATGACGCAATAGACAGCAAGCGTATCATGTCGCTCGTTGTAATCGCGCTCATACCATCACTTCTCTTGGGTATGTACAACATCGGTTTGCAGAATGCCATTGCTGCAGGCACTTTGGCTACAACAGGTTGGTTCGACATGTTCCTCTATGGTCTTGTCGTTACTTTGCCCAAGATTGTCGTTGCCTATGCAGTAGGCTTGGAATTGAGTTCACCGTTGCCCAGTGGAAGAAAGAGGAGATTCACGAGGGATTCCTTGTATCCGGTATCCTCATCCCTATGATTGTGCCTGTGGGCTGCCCATTGTGGGTTCTTGCTCTTGCGACAGCCTTTGCAGTAATCTTTGCAAAGGAGGTATTCGGTGGTACAGGTATGAACATTGTTAATGTGGCACTCATTGCCCGTGCGTTCATCTTCTTCGCCTATCCTCAGGTTATCTCTGGTGATGGTGTTTGGGTTGCTACTGAGCAGATTTGCGGTTTGGGCGCGAATGTTGCAAATGTTGACGGTTATACATGTGCAACAGCACTCCAGCAGATTGCTGACACAAAGGCCGCTGCTGGCACAACACTCGCGGCAACACTTTCCGACGGAGCTGTTATCTCTGGTGCTGGCTCAGCAACACTTTCAGTCAGTGATATGCTCTTCGGTTTCATGCCCGGTTCAATCGGTGAAACAAGCGTTGTGGCAATTGCTCTTGGTGCCGCATTGCTCCTTTTTACAGGCGTAGCAAGCTGGAAGACAATGCTCAGCGTCTTTGTCGGTGGTATCGCAATGTCACTTCTGTTCCAGCATACAATGCCTGAAAACCCAGTGGCTCAGATTCCATTCTGGCAGCACATCATCCTTGGCGGTTTCTGCTTTGGTGCAGTGTTTATGGCAACCGACCCTGTTACATCGGCTCGTACCGAGAAAGGTAAATACATCTACGGTTTCGGTATCGGTGCAATGGCAATACTCATCCGTGTCATGAACCCCGGTTACCCCGAAGGTATGATGCTCGCGATATTGCTGATGAATGTGGTTGCTCCATTTATTGATTATTGCGTGGTGCAGTCAAATGCGAATGCCCGTGCTAAACGTGTAACCAAAAAGAACTGATAGATTATGGCAGCAAAGAAATATGTATGCAAGGTGTGTGGATACACACACGAAGGCAACGAGGCTCCATCAGTGTGTCCTCTATGCAAAGCCGGTGCTTCGGAGTTCGAGGCTGTGAACGAGGCAAAGAAAAAAGGTTTCAACACCAATAGTGACCTTTATGCCATCATCTATTCGGCTGTAGTAGTTGTTATAGTTGCATTCCTTTTGGCAGGTGTCTCTTCGGCACTGAAGCCAATGCAGGATGCAAATATAGAGCTCGACAAGAAAAAGCAGATTCTTGCTTCACTCAATATAAAGAATGTTGCAGATGCAGATGCTGAATACAGTAAGTATATAAAGCACGACTATATCGTTAAGTCAACAGGTGAGCGAGTTGATACAATTGGCGGTTTCAAAGTTGAGAATGACGATATTGACAGCAATAATCTCCCACTTTACATTGCCCAGGTAGATGGTAAGACAAAGTACATCATCCCAATGACCGGTAATGGTTTGTGGGGCGGTATCTGGGGTTATGTTGCACTCAACGATGACTGCAACACAATCTATGGTGTCTATTTCTCACACGCAAGTGAGACACCCGGTCTTGGTGCCGAGATTGCAAGTGATAAGTTCCAGGGCCGTTTCAGTGGCAAGGACAAGGAAGGCAATGATATCGTGAAGAAAGTTTACGATGCAGCCGGCAATGTTGCTCTTGAAGTAAAGAAGGGTAAGGGTGATGCCGATCATCACATTGATGCCATTTCTGGTGCAACACTCACCTGTAATGGTCTTGATGAGATGTTGAAGACAAAGCTTGCACCTTATTATAATTACTTGAATAAAGTAAAAGCAAATTAAAAAGAAAAGGAGGAATAATTATGGGACTTTCAAAGAAAAATAAAGAGGCACTCAATACTCCTCTTTTCAAGGAAAACCCTGTAACCGTTCAGGTGCTCGGTATCTGTTCAGCTTTGGCTGTTACAAGCAAGCTCGAGCCTGCAATCGTGATGGGTCTTTCTGTGACTATTATTGTGGCTATGGCCAATGTGATTATCTCACTTATCCGCAATACAATCCCAATGCGCATCCGTATCATCATCCAGTTGGTGGTTGTTGCTGCTTTGGTAACATTGGTTAGTGAGGTGCTCAAGGCATTCGCATACGATGTGAGCGTAC
>JAFNWA010000098.1 GCA_017383665.1 Bacteroidaceae bacterium
GCCTCACAAAAGGACAATACTCACCTACATCGGTACGCGGTTTCGTAAGCAAGTCATCGCCCTATGGTACGGTCGAAGACCCCTTCCGCCCGGCCGAACTCTGTTTCGGTGCACGCGGCAACTTCTTCGCACGCTGCGTTGCGACAGACATGACAGCTGCAGTAGAGTGTCTGAAAGCAGCTGCACAACACAAAGGAGCATCAGTAACCGAAGTGTTGCAGAACTGCGTAATCTTCAACAACGGCACCCACGAAAGCGTTTACACCAAAGAAGGCCGTGCAAAGAACGCCATTTATCTTGAACACGGCAAGCCAATGATTTTTGGTGAAAACAGGGAGTTTGGATTGATGCAGGAGGGTTTCGGATTGAAAGTTGTGAAAATTGGCGAAAACGGAATTACCGAGAATGACATTCTTGTCCACGATGCACATTGCAAGGATACTACCCTGCACTTGAAGCTGGCTCTTATGGAAGGCCCCGATTTCCCGATAGCATTAGGAGTCATAAGAGATGTGGAATCAATAACCTATAACGATGCAGTACATGCACAGATAGAGGAAGTCAAGGCAACGAAGCCATACCACACATTCAACGAACTACTCGAAACCAATGAGATTTGGGAAATCTGATAAATCGGATACGACAAAGAGCGGCGATTGCCGCTCTTTGTCGTATCATACTCTTTTCTTTAAAACATTATTTTTTTATCATCACGCCACAACATTTTTTCATTAAAATATTTTACCCTATCAATAATTTATGTAATTTTGACACCGTGGATAAATTTGGATAATTATATATAATTATAACTTAAATTAACCAAACCACATGAAGCAGAATATCAAAATTTAAACCAAAGGGAATTGTGCAGACTTTTGCAGACAAACAGTTCCCGATAAAAAAACTTTATATGAAAATCAAATCATTCGGAAGGTCGCTATTAGCGGCAGCACTCCTTGGGATGGCTCTGACTTTCGTTCCTACTGAAGGTTGGGCCAAGGTTGCGACAATGCAGCAAAAGGACGGAACCGTCAAAGGAAATGTAGTTGACGAGTACGGGGAACCTATGTATGGAGCAGTAGCCTATGTCGTAGGTACAACCAACTCAAACCCTGTTGACTTTGATGGAAACTTTGAGTTACACAATGTAGAAAAAGGATCTGCCATTCGTGTTACTCTCATGGGTTACAATTGTGATGACCAAATTTGGAACGGAGGCACGCTCAACTTTGTCATGAAGGAGGAGTCAACAGCCCTTGAAGAGGTCGTTGTAACAGCGATGGGTATCATGCGTAAGGAGAAATCACTTACATACGCAACACAGCTCATCAAGGCCGACGAGCTTTTGAAGGCACCCGATGCGAACATCGCAAACTCACTCGAGGGTAAGATTTCGGGTATCACCATCACCCCAAGTGCCGGTGGCGCCGGTGGTGCATCAAAAATTCTTCTCCGTGGTAACAAATCAATTATGGGTGAGAACGCCCCACTCATCGTTGTCGATGGTGTGCCAATGACAAACAGCATCCGCAACCAAACAGGAGCAACATCAATGACCACTGGTTCAACATCAGAGGGTAGCGACCCACTTTCAATGATTAACCCCGACGATATTGAGTCAATGAATGTGCTCAAGGGTGCCAACGCTGCGGCGCTCTATGGTTCACGTGCCGCGAACGGTGTCGTGATGATTACAACAAAGAAGGGTAAAGAGGGTAAGATGGAGGTTACTTTCACATCCAACACCACATTCGACACTCCTTTGATGACACACAAACTTCAGAATTATTATGGCGGCTACAGCTCTGCTAACGGCGCTATTGAAGGTAACAGCTGGGGTGATAAATTGAGTGGCAACGGTACATGGATTCACTCATATGTTCCAAACAAGCAGTTCTTCAACCAGACAAACAGTGACGGTTCGCAAAGAATGTTGAATGCCTACATGCGCAACTATGCGGCCGATGACATTGCCGACTTTTATGAAACAGCTATAAACACTAGCAACTCGGTATCGGTATCAGGTGGTACAGAGAAGATACAGACCTATGCATCTTACTCAAACACATACTCAAAAGGTATGATACCAAACAACAGTTATCAGCGTAACACGTTCGCATTCCGCCAGACATACAATCTCTGGGACCGCCTCACAGTTAATGTAAGCGCGAACTACAACCAAGCAAAGACAAAGAACCGCGTAGGCGGTGGTACTCTTGGCAACCCAATATATCACCTCTACAACACTCCACGCGATGTTGATATGCAGTATTACAAGGAGAACTACAGCGCTCAGGGCCAGTGGCTATCATCGGGCGACAAGGAGGGAAACGGAGAACAACCAATATGGCAGGATATTTCCGGCAATGGTTCTCTTTTGATGGTGGGTAAAGGTAATGTTGTGCTCACTGGCCCAATGCAACAATATGCAATACAGATTCCAATGTATAACAACCCTTATTGGTTGACAAATCAAAATCAGGACGAGAGCATTGAGGACCGTTTCTCTGCATCATTCGGTGGAACCCTCAAAATCATTGAAGGCCTGAATTTACAAGGACGCGTATCTATCGACCATACTAAATATCAGAACGAGGGTAACACCCATGCTTCAACTTGGTACGATACAGGTATGCACCGCTATGGTAGATACTGGCTCAACAAGAGTCGCACAGATGAAATTTATGTTGACTATATGCTCTCTTATAACAAGGAGTTTGCTAAGGATTGGTCAGTTTCGGCAACAGCCGGTTATGTAGGCCACACACTCAAAGGTAGCAGCAGCAACACTTACATTGCCGAAACTACCGATTATAATATCAATACAGAGGCTGGATATGCCAACATCATACCAACAGCTATAAACTTGTTCGACCCCAGCAAGGGTGGAGCCGGAGTAACAAACAAGAGCACTTCAAGTAATTGGGACCAGGCAGCACTGGCAACAGTTCAGATCGGCTGGAAGGATGTCATATTCATTGATGGTTCATACCGTCACGACTGGTACCGTCCGTTCCGTCAGTTCGCTTACCTTGGAACAAAGGAGAGCTACGGTTACTTTGGTGTTGGTGCCAATGCCATATTGAGTGACATTATTAAGATGCCCGAGTGGTTCACATACGCAAAATACCGCTTAAGCTACTCCGAGGTAGGTAACTCTATCCCAAATAGCGTTTACAACAAAAAAACCGTGAACAACACACAAGGAACAGCATCAATCGACTACACAAACCGTTTCACTCCAATACCAGAGAAAACCAAATCTTTTGAGACAGGTCTTGAGATGCAGTTCCTCGACGATTGCTTGAACTTAGACCTCACATACTACAATTCTGCAATGCACAACTCATACCTTGAGATTACCGGAACAAACTCAGGAAAACAAATCGTTAACAGCGGAGTTATCCGCAACCAAGGTGTCGAGGTATCAATAGGATATGATTGGAAACTCACCAATCATCTGCGTTGGAAGACTAACCTGAACTTCTCTTACAACCACAACAGAATTGAAGAGACATACAAAGACAAGTATGGTAACGACCGCGATATATCAACAGACTTTGGTAGCCGCTACCGTTTGTTATACAAGAAGGGCGGCTCATACGGCGACCTTTACATAACCGACTTCACCCGCTACAGAGATGATGTATATAAATACACCATCATTGAGAGTGGCCAGGAGAATGGCGTTGATTACACACGCGAGGTTGTTAAATACACAACCGACCCAACAGTTGTAGGCGACGACGGCAATGCTGCTACACTTGTTAACAAGGCTGGCGATATATACATCAGCAATGGTACTCCCAAGCACGGTGGATATGTAACAGCAGCAAGTAACGGTAAATTGCGCCATTACGACAAGGATAATACATACAGCAAATTCATTGGTAACGCCAACAGTCCCTACCAACTCTCTTGGTCTAATACATTCACTTACAAAAACTTCACACTCTATTTCCTTATAAACGGACGCATAGGTGGTAAGGTCATATCTCTCACCGAGAGTTATCTTGACCAATGGGGTGCATCGGAGCGCACAGGTGAAGCACGCCGTTATGCTGAGGCTAATAACATCACCGTTACTAATGAGCTTGGCGAAACAAAGCTCGGTATGTACATAAACGAAGGCCGCGACATTGTTGGCATTAAAGACTACTACTACTATGTTGGTAGCTTTGACGCCGGAAGTTACATCTACGATGCAACAAACTTCCGTTTGCGCGAGTTGTCATTTGGTTACACATTCCGTGATCTGTTTGGTCGTGACAAGAATTTGAATTTATCATTTGTTTGCCGCAACTTGTTCTTTATCTACAAGGATGCTCCTGTTGATCCCGATGTTTCAGTATCAACAGGCAATGGCCTTGGCGGTATTGACGTATTCAATCACCCATCGGGTCGTTCATTTGGTTTAAACATAAAGGTTAACTTGTAATCTATTGTTCAACCGGCATTTAAAACTTTTTAAAACATAAATTATGAAAAAGAAACATATTTTGCTTGCAGGCTTGTTATTTGCAGCAGCCTCAACAATGAATTCGTGCCTCGATTTTGACGATCCCGGTAGCGAGTTGGGCATAAACGATGTTCAAACTGACGACACAAAACACACAGGAAATGTTGACTCAATACCATACCTTAAGGAGATAACAGCTGATGGTGCAGCCGAGGCATACGAGACTCTTGTCGATGGACAATTTTTCGGTTCAGCCCTTACCGCAATTTACAATATGCGTGGTAGTAAAGGTGGTGAACCTTCCCAAGCTCACGCATATCAAATGCAATATAGCCTTGGAACCGATTTGTACGCACAATACTTCACAGTGCCTCACAACGATTTTCCATACTCAGAAACTGTAATGACATCAACATACCACATCAATGATAAATTCATTGGCGGAGCTTATGGTTGTTACAGCGATGCAAAGTTTGGTATAATTCCGCTACTTCAGCACCCTGCGATAGATTCAATTCCCGAGATAAAGGCAATTTTCTTGCTCTACTATTGTATTGCTGCTCAAGAGATGGCCGACCTTTCAGGCCCTTTCACATACCTCGAGGATAAAAAGGGAATTGAGGATGTTACTGAGTACAACGATGTAAGAACCATCTACTACGGCATTGAGGAAAACCTCAACACCATTGTAGAGTGCCTGAAGCATTTTGACAGTCGCCCAGATGATTATAAGCACATCATCAAATCAGCAATGAAGCAATATTGTAAAACCAATCACGCCGAAAATTACACCAAGGATGATTGTATGGATTCATACATCAGATTGGCAAACTCACTCAAACTGCGTATGGCAATGCACATCTCGAAGGTAGAGCCTAAAACTGCGCAAAAATGGGCTGAGGAGGCTGTTGCCGGTGGCGTGATAGAAGATGTAGGACAGCAGCACGGTTTGTTCCCAAAGAACACCGGAATGAATAACTTTGAAAGTCCGTTTGTTATCATCTCTAAAGAATGGCACGATGTTGTGCTATCAGCATCGTTTGAGAGCCTTTTGATGAGTCTTAATCACCCATATTCAAAATATCTATTCGCCCCCAACAGCGGTGACATAAAAAACAAAAGAACTGGTGAAGTACTACCCGCTAAGACTCGTATTTGCGGCGTTCGTTCGGGAACACTTGTTGGCAAAGGCCAATACGACCCAGCCACAAACCCATACCTGAACTATTCAGAGTTTGACCCAACTGTCATCACAAATATTAAAACACCAAAATATTTTATAAAGTGGGCCGAGGTTGATTTCTTGCGCGCCGAAGGTCTAATCCGTGGATGGAAGACTGGCGATGAGGATGCAGAGAGGGGTGCAGAGTTCTACTACTATCGTGGCATTGACAACGCATTCTTTGAGGAGCCTACCGGTGGTTCGCAGTACACAGCTTATGTTGGCGATTATAAGGATTTGCCCGAGGCTATTGATTATATAAGTGTTGACCCATTAGGCGAAGGTCCAGACTGGCAAAGCGTTACAACTATTGGTGTAAAATGGAACGAGGGCGACAGCCAAGAAACCAAGCTTGAGAAGATTATTACACAAAAATATTTAGCGCTGTTCCCATTGTCTAATGAGGCGTGGACCGAATTGCGCCGCACAGGCTATCCAAAGTTGTTCCCCGTTTTGAACCCAGATGAGGGCGACGGCAGTATCGAGGAGGGCGACATGATACATCGTATTCCTTGGTGGACCGAGGATCCGATAGCAAAAGCTATGATTAAGACAAGCGGTATTCCCGCGCTTGGCAATAGGCCAAATGAGCAAGCTACACGCCTGTGGTGGGATATTGACGCTCCTAACTTCTAAAAAGGTAACTCAATAAAAAAGAGTCAGGCATCATGATGCCTGACTCTTTTTCTATGCGAAAAGAATAGCTTTTTTACTTTTCAGGAAAGCAAATTTATATAATAAAAAGTTTGTATTTTAAAAGATTATAACGATATTTGCTATATACAATTTGTTGTGCATTGATGCAAGATTGACACATTGTAAAGCCACTTTTGCAAATATTTGAATTTAGACACAAAGAGTATAAAATTTTAAAATAATTTATTTATAAACTAACCAAATCTTCAACTTTATGAAAAAGATTTATTTGATGCTCATCTCTCTCCTGTGCCTTGTTTTCTCGACACAGGCTGCCGTTGTGACCGATTTGTCACAGTTGAGCAACGACAAGGTGTACACCTTACGCTCCAAGCGTGCATTCTTGTTGTACAGTGCAAACTGCCCAACAAAGATTGCCGCCAGCACTGGCAAAAGCGTTGGTAACATAAACCGTAACCCACACGATGTTAACCAACAGTTCAAGATTGAGAAAGATGCCACCACTGGCAAATACTATTTGTATAGCGTAGGTAAGGGTCAATATGTTATTGCGAATGGTATGTTCAGCACATACAAGGCATTGCAATTGGAGATTAAAAAAACAAGCGATGCAACCTATCGTTGGCATTTGTGCCTTGGTGTCCAAGGAATGAACACACAGGAAGCCGGCACAACTTGGGCCGAAGGTATTCTTGTTAACGAGTTTAATACAATTGATGAAGGTAACAGCTATATCATTGAAGAGGTTGTAGAGGGTGAAGATGCCGACGACACTACAAGCAAAGAAATTTATGATTTCGCAGGCTTTGGTGACGAGGCTCTTATGGACCTTTTCTATAAGGCGTTGCAACAGGGCCGCAACTACCCCACAATGGAGGAGTTCGCAGCAGCTGGTATCCAAGCATCGGACATTGCCTTTGTTCGTTCACATGTTCGTCGCGCGCAGTTGATGGATCGTGCCGACCGCTTGAGAACAGAGACATACCAGAACCGCAATCTCTTTATGAACACTGCAATGGATTATGGTAAGCATGCTTCGGTAGGTTACCCCGTTGACAAGTTTGCATCAGAGGCATTCTCAATGTGGCAGTACACCAACCTTTGGGGTTCTTGGAACCACAGCATCTTCACTGCTCCCGGCGCGTGGACCGATGCAGCTCACCGCAATGGTACAGACTTGATGAGTGGTATCAAATTCTTTGATACAACAGGTGGACGCGGCGAAGGTTCAGGAGATTATATGGACCTTATTTCAAGAAAAGACGCAAATGGCGAATTCAAGTACGTTAAGCCACTCATCAACATTTTGATGTTCTTTGGCTTTGATGGTATCAACTACAACTGGGAAGCAACCGGATACGACAATGCAGACATTGTAAAATTCCACAAGCAGCTCTACAAATATGCAGCAGAATGTGGCTTTGACAACTATCACAGTGTCATCTATTGTTCAATATCAAGCTTCACTTCATCAACCAACAGCAACATCGATGCATTGTATGGTAGAAAAGAGACCGGCAAAACACACGACCTTATGTTGAACTACCAAGCAAATGACATTACAAGTGGTCTAAAAACCACATACAACGCTGTTAAGGAGGCTTATGGTAGCGCAGACGGGCTATACGCAGGCGTTTACTTTGCAGGTATGGACAAAAAATGGACCAACCTCGAGGACAACTACACTGGTATATGCCTCTGGGGAGACCACGACATCAACCGTTTCAACCAGTTCAACACCGGAGACGGCGTCTATGATAAGCAAGGTAACTATCAGCGACTCCTTGAGCGTGGCTTCTCTGGTGGCAACCGCAACCCGGCAAATCTCCCGGCGCTAAGCAACACAGGCAACAACTGGGTGTTCGAAGATGGCAAGCTCCCACTCCAGACATTTGCGGGCTTCGCACGCTGGATTCCAGAGCGCTCAACAATACAGGGCAATTTGCCTTTCGGTACACACTTCACATTGGGTAATGGCGACCGCTACTACTACAAAGGTAAAAAATCACACAACAGCGAGTGGTACAATATGAGCGCACAGGATATTGTCCCCACTTATCGTTGGTTGCGCTACAAGAGCAACACTACAACAGTGAGCACAGACATCGATGTTAACTACACATACCTCGACGCTTACA
>JAFNWA010000008.1 GCA_017383665.1 Bacteroidaceae bacterium
ACGCATATATTGCCTTAGCAAACCCAACGCCACCGAGGATTTCCCCTTTGACGAGACAACACTGGTATTCAGGGTAGAGAACAAAATCTTCGCCATCACCGACCTTGAGAACACAAAGTGGTTCTGCGTGAAGTGCGATGCAGACTATGCCATTGAGCTACGCGACCGTTACCCGCAGATTGCACCGGCATGGCACATGAACAAGAAGTACTGGAACCAGTTGGAGATTGAAGCATTGGACGACGAACTGTTCTATTCACTTGTTGACCACTCATACAACGAAGTACTCAAGAAACTCCCTAAAAAGACACGCATAAAATATGGCATGGAGTAAGGAATCAATAATTCACCTTACGACGGTGGACTCTACCAACCGTTATATACGCGACGAGGCGGTTGCATTGTGGGGAAATCGCGGTACAGGTGATTTTGCCGTTGTCACCGCAGAGCACCAGACAGCAGGGCGCGGCCAAAGAGGCAACACCTGGAATTCCAACGCAGGCGAGAATCTGTTGTTCTCACTCCTTGTGCGCCCGGGAGAGACGCTGGAAGTTTCAAGACAATTCCTGTTGTCACAGGCTGTTGCATTGAGCATTCACGATGCTATGAAATGTTACGGTGTTGACACACGCCTCAAATGGCCTAACGACATATACGCAGGCAACCGCAAACTGGCAGGCATTCTGTTGGAGCTCGATTACTCGGGTGCGTTTGTAGAGCAAGCAATAATTGGAATAGGACTGAATGTAAACCAGGAGGACTTCCCACCAATGGATAGAAAGCCTGTATCAATGAAAATGCTACGGGAGCATGACTTTATCCTTGACGATGTGCTTGCAACAATACTTGACCTGTTTGAGCACTATTACACAGAACTTAGATTCGGAAACCGCGATGCCATTGCAGCAGAATACAAAGCACAACTTTTTGGGATAGATATGAAGAACTGCTTCATTGACAAGAACGGACATTTTGATGCCGTTATACAGGATGTTGAAAGCGACGGGCATCTTATACTGCGGCGCAACGACGGCAGCACCGGGCGATATGCTTTCAAAGAAGTCGAGATGAAAATTTAATCCTTGCTGTCACTCTGTTTTTCCCTTTGACGGCGCAATTTGCTACGACGGCGCAGAAGCACCCAAAGAAGAGCAAGCATAACAACCGATGCACCAACAGTAAGCCACTTCTCAGTGCTGCTCATTTCATTGTTACGGGGAAAGAAATAAATATATACAGCCGCTGTATATACAGCAAGAATAGCAACTGTAAGGTTAGGGTTCTTTATAAATCTCATCTTTACAATATCATTTACAGGTGCAAATTTAGTAAAAAAAAGTATTACCATAAATATCCTTAACCTTTTGCCGTAAAATATAGCATATTTTAAGAATTTACCTTACTTTTACAAAAACAACAAACAAACTAACAATATGGCAAAATTCAAACGAATACTTTTGAAGCTCAGTGGCGAGAGCCTTATGGGTGAGCAGGGTTATGGTATAGATGTTAAGCGCCTCAACGAATATGCAGCACAGATAAAGGAGGTTGCAGAGATGGGCGTGCAGATAGGTATTGTAATCGGTGGCGGAAACATCTTCCGTGGTCTCACAGGTGCAGGCAAAGGTTTCGACCGCGTAAAAGGTGACCAGATGGGTATGATGGCAACAGTCATCAACAGCCTTGCACTGAGCTCGGCACTCGGTGCCGCCGGTGTACCCAACAAGGTGCTCACAGCTATCCGCATGGAGCCCGTGGGTGAATTCTACACCAAATGGAAGGCCATTGAAGCAATGGAACAGGGAATGGTAGTGATTATGGCTGCAGGTACCGGAAGCCCCTACTTCACCACCGACACAGGTTCATCGCTCCGTGGCATTGAGATTGAAGCCGATGTAATGCTCAAGGGCACACGCGTTGACGGCATCTACACTGCCGACCCCGAAAAAGACCCGACTGCAACAAAGTTCCAGGACATCACATACGACGAAGTCATCTCACGCGGTCTCAAGGTCATGGACATCACAGCCACAGCAATGTGCCGCGAGAACAACCTGCCAATCTATGTATTCAACATGGACATAGTGGGTAACCTCAAGAAGGTAATGGATGGCGAAGAGATTGGAACATTCGTTCACCCATAAAAACCAATCATAATAGAAGGGCGGTCAATTGAATTGACCGCCCTTCTATTATGATTGATATGCTTTAGTTATGTCTTGAAACCCAAAATCTCATTCAGTCATTTTCATCTCTCATCGTTTGAAGCCGAACGGGATATTTATACCAAATGCAATATTTGCATTCATGTTATCCAGTGGAATGTATTGCTTGTTTAGACGAGCCAAGAAACAGTCCGAACCGAAAAAGAGATTGAAACCTGTACAATGAATATTTATCATCGCACCAAGATTCATACCAAGGGTTGATGTAGTACCAGAAAGAGCGATATTGAACCAATTAACAGGTGAAAGATTCAGCATCAAAGAGAACTGGTGATAGGGATATATCTTATCAAAACGAGTTGTATATAGAAATGCTGCACTGAGTTTGTCATAGAAAGGCATCTTATATTCAACACCCAAGTGCAAGGTCGATGACAGCGCCTCGCTCTCGTCAGCAGTTCCATTGTCGGCAAGAACAAACATGCCCGTCAAATCCTTTTCAATAGCCTCCATCTGATCATCAATGGTTGCACCTTGCTCTGCACTTGTTGAAATGTTATCAAAACCATCAAAAACAAAAGGTTCCGGGTCAAAACCAGCCTTTGATACATTATTCCACTTCATATAACCCAAGTCTGTAATAGAAGCAGAAACAATAAGTCCCTCTGTCAGGACAGAACTCAAATCATATGTCACACCAAGGTCAAATCCCAGACCAAAGCCATTCAAGCCTGGGACAATGTTGTCATATCCATTGAGTTTACCGTCGGATCCATAAGTAAAGTTACCTCCGACAGCAGCCGAAACTGCACCCTTTGCGTCAATCATCCAACGCTCACCGGTCGTTTCTACATTCATTTTTTCAACGAGCATATTGGCATAGGCTGCACCCAATAGAACTTTAAAACGCGCACCAATTGTCAAGTCACCATTTATGTTATGTGCATGACCTATAGCTACATCAATATAGTTACGAGTGGCCAAATTAAGATTTTCGAAACTGTATGTACCACCTCCTAACGACTTCATAAACCTGAACATATCATAAGGGATATTGAATGCTGAATGTGAATGCAACCCAATATCCAATGTATTATAACCACCAAAGGCAAAGAAACCTGTAGATAGTAATGTCATATCATAATCAAGAGCTACAAAGTTGCTCTTGTTGATACCGTCGAGGAAATCATCGGCACTGACAGATGGATGCATAAATGTCATCAAACCAGAGCCATCGGGGGAGTCATATATAAAATTTGACAAGCCAAGGTTACCTGTGGTCTTTAGGTTGATTTCACCCAACAATGGCAGAGACAAATAGTGTTGGTCATTCATCAAAGCCGGGTTCAACCTATAACGGTAAGCATATCCTTTGAGAAAATATCCTGTTCTCATTGATTGCGCGCCGGCCACCATTGAAGTAGCAAGAAGAGCTACAGTCAATGCAAATATCTTTATTGTGTGTTTGAAATTCATAGTCTTTCCTTATTTATTTGTTTTTCTCGTTCAAGTCAACAGAAATAGGTTCATCAATGCCGATTACAATGTTTTTCATCTGTATATACTCTTTTGCATTGAATGAGCCCGCACCGGTGCCTGTGATATTTATATCTATTCTGTCAAGTTTATCGAGTTTAGCAGCTGAGATTTTTGCCACAATATGAGAAGCCACCGGCTCTGTAACCACGCCATCCACTACTCCATTACCTCTCTTTATAATACCGTCAACATCAAGTGCAACAGAGT
>JAFNWA010000099.1 GCA_017383665.1 Bacteroidaceae bacterium
CCTATTTGCTTGCTGAGAACAGATTGAAGCAAGCAATTGACACATTGGCCGGCAGCATTGAGGAACTGCAGGACTGGGAGTTACGCACACGCTTCACCGAGATGCAGACTGCATACCACTATATGCTCGAGTATATGCGCCAGGGCATGCCCGACCCCGATAGGGAGCGCCTGCATGCCGAACTCATTGGCCGGTGCTACATCATCAACGACCAGATTGCCATTTCAAAACTCACTGAGCACTCAACCAAGGTCTATTGCCAGATGCGCCGCAAATACAAGAATCTCACAGGACTTGGCAACATACATGAGAGACTGAAGGAGAATGCGGCCAACTTCGCCATAACAGAGAACCTCCCTGCAAACGAATGCAAGGGAGTACGCGAACAGTTGTCGCTGGAACACGAGAGGTTATTACCCGAGTTGTTCGGCACCATCTGGTGCAGCACCGGTTGGAGCAAGGGCGATGCCGAAGTCATCACAAACATCATTGGCGATGAAGAAATCAGCATCAACGACCGCGCGACAATCGTGAGTGCAGTAATGCTGAGCACGCTCAAATGTTTCGAACCAATAAAAATCGAGACACTATGCAACATAGCTACAAACGGCTGTAGTACACTTGCTGTGCGTGCTACAACAGGTCTTGTAATAGCACTCTTTGAGTATGAACAACGCATTGCACACCACCCCACACTAAAAGCCGCACTCGACGCATTGCACGACAATGCTGCAATAATGCGCCACATACAGACAATACAGATACAATTGTTGCGGTGCCGCGAGACACAAAAAATCGACCGCAAGATGCGCGAGGAGATTATTCCTGCAATGATAAAGAGTTCACAACTGACCAAAGGCAAATTAAGTATCGATATTCTCAAAGAGATTGAGGACGACGAGGACAAGAACCCCGAATGGAAGAAATGGATTGAGAACGACGGCATAAAGAGCAAGATTGAGGAGATGGCCAAGTGGCAGATTGAGGGCGCCGACCTCTACATGAGCACATTCTCACAGCTCAAGAACTTCTCTTTCTTCAGCGAGATGTGCAACTGGTTCCGCCCATTCGATACAAATGTACCGGCCATAAACGAAATTCTCCCGAACAATGGCATCGGAACACAGACAATTCTTGGTGCAATATGCAAGTCTCCCGTGTTCTGCAATAGCGACAAGTACTCGTTCTGTTTCACCATACAGCGCGTTCCGCAAGAGCAACGAGAAATGCTTATGGGACAGCTTGGTAGCGAAGAGAGAGAAGCAATGCAGGATGCCGAGACACACGCCCTTGCCGACAAAGAGAAGATGGCAGAGACCCAGAGCAACCAGTACATACAAGATCTCTACCGTTTCTTCAAATTATCTAGCTTTAAAGGCGAGTTCAGAGACCCCTTCACAATGCAGCTCAACCTGCTCGAGAGCAAGGCACTCGCACCACTTGTAAGCGACAACAATGCAGTGCTGCGCACATTCCGTTATCTGGTAGAGAAGGAGTATTACAGCGAGGCCTACAATGCCGGCAAACTATTTGAGAAGAAGGGCGATTGCGACGCACAGTTCTTCCAGGAGATGGGCTACTGCCTGCAGAAGGAGCTACGCCATAAAGAGGCTATTGACTACTACACTAAGGCCGACATCGTGAAACCTGATACCCTGTGGACATTGCGACACATAGCTCAGTGCTACCGCATGCAAGGCGAGTTCGACAACGCACTGGCATACTACCAGATGGCCGAAGAACTTGCACCCGATAACATATCCCTGTTGCTACAGACCGGAGAGAGTTTTGCAACGATGAAACGCTACGAAGAAGCCTTTGCGCGCTTTTATAAGGTAGAGTTCCTGAAACCCGGTTCACTGCGTGCCACACGCGCCATCGCATGGTGCTCTTTCATCACCGGGAAGGACGAGCAGGCACGCAACTACTACAAGCGTCTGCACGAGATGCCGTCACCCGGCTACGAGGACTATCTCAACGCCGGCCATGTCGAGTGGGTGAATCACAACAACGCCCTCGCACTGGAGTTTTATGGAAAAGCCAAAGAAATAGTGGCAGTGCCGACAAGGTCGCTGAGCAGATAATGCGCGACAGGGAAGCACTAACAGCCCGTGGAGTAAATGAAAAGGAACTGCTGTTGCTCAGGGATCTGATATATTGATTCTGCCAACAAAATTTGAATGGAGGATGACCCAAAAAGTAAAAAGGGTCATC
>JAFNWA010000009.1 GCA_017383665.1 Bacteroidaceae bacterium
GTGCTGCATTTGCTGCTTATTATGATAAGGCAGATGTTGATACATATTACAATCAGTGTATTGAGAATTGTGACGCCGTCATTGCATCTATGGATGAGATTCTTGGTGATGAGAAGTACCAGAACGATGTTAAGACTCTGATAAAACCATACAATCTCATCCCGAATTTTGTTAACAAAAAAGATATAGATGACGCAACAAAGAAATTGGAGCAGGAAGCTACAGCTCCGGCAAGTGCTGTCTATAATGCTATCTTTGGTTCAAAAAACTCCTTGGAGTCAATTTTTGAGTTGCAGGTAGATGGTGCGAATATAGACAATAATTCATTCAACGGGGCTTATAGTGTTTATGGTTCTGAAGGCTCAACTGCCTATGCAATAGTACCTGTTGGCTTTGTTGAAAGCAATTACAAGAAGGATGATGTTCGTGCATACTCATATACCGATACAAAGCCACAAGAGTATAATGAAGATAAAGCTATAGAAGGTAATACCTACATTGTAAAATATGCAGCTAAAGGATCTCCGGCAACTGCTCCTGCTACTGCTAACTTCCGTAAATCTAATTCATGGGATGCCAATTGGATTCTGTACCGTCGTACAGATGTACTCTTGATGAAGGCAGAGGCGATGGTGACACGCTCAACAGCCGGGCCAGACGATTTCCATGAGGCTTTCAAAATTGTAAAGGCAATCAATTACCGCTCGAGAATTGATACAAGTTCTGTTTACTCTCCTTTGCGAGAAGAGAATTACATGACACAGAGTGCAGTGATTGATCTTGTCCGTAATGAGCGTCTGCTCGAACTCTCTTATGAAGGTAAGCGTTGGTTCGATTTGGTCCGTCTTGCTCTAAGGGAGAAAGATACTAAAAATATCCTATTTGTAACCAAGAAGTTAGGTTCGTCGCTTGCTGGTACCGTAGAGAAAAAAATGAAAAAAATAGATGGCCTGTTTATGCCGATACATATTACCGAATTGCGCTATAACAAGAATTTGAAGCAGAATCCGGCATACGACGAGGACGATTCGTCAATGGAGATGAATTAACGGATAGATAGTTTTTTAAACGAGGCTGCACTAAGGGATGACAGGTTGTGAGGCGCAGTCTTTAACAAGGAATAAAACATACACATAATATGAATAAGAATTTTAGACATAAGTTTCTTGCCGGGGCTATGCTGTTCGGTTTTATATTTGCCGGTTCTTCATGCGAGGACAAGGATGTCATAAGAGTGACAGCTGAAACGCCTAATGCCGACAAGACCTTGTATGAGGTTATTGTAAATGACCGTGAATTGACAGGTTTTGTTGAGATTTTGAACTCTTGTGGTCGTCATTGTGCCGACTCATTGTTCAACCAGTCAAGAGTTTACACGGTGTGGGCTCCCGTTAACAGCTCTCTTGATGTAAAACTCGCTTCGGGTCGTACCATTAAGGACTCAATTCTATCTGAAATTGCTGCCGGCAATCGAGATGTTGTTTTCCATTCGTTTGTTGAGGGGCATATTGCCAACTATCCAATTGCTGCAAACGGAACACTTGACAGTACCAACATTGTGTTGCTCCTTAATGACAAGAATGCTGTTTTTACAGGTGATTATAAGAACGGGTACACATTCTCCGGTATAAAATTGGATCCGGTCAAAACAAACATCCGTGTGAAGAACGGTATTCTTCATAAGATTGTTGCTCCATCCGAATACAAATACAGTATTTGGGAGTATATGAAGATTGCCAAGGGTGAGAATTGGAGTATTGACTCCGTTGCACAATATCTCTATCACTACAATGTTACTAAGTTTAACGAGGGTGCAAGTCTTCCCGGACCTCCTAATGAAAGCGGAGAACGCACTTTTATCGATTCTGTCTTCACCACATCAAATATATGGCTTGACCCTTGGGGAGGTGTAGGAAATATCAAC
>JAFNWA010000100.1 GCA_017383665.1 Bacteroidaceae bacterium
ATTTGTGGTGGCGCAGCACAATGGCGTATGCCGTTGCAACGCAGCCGGTCTTGGCATGTGTTGTGCCACCGTACTTTGTCCAGCACTGGTTGTTGAAAGGGTAGTTCTGTCCCCAGCTTGCAGTCTCAAGCAACACCGCTACATTGCCGCCGGTCTCTGCCGCGGTCGCCTGTTGCTTATTTGGGTTTGTCTGCCCGTTTGCTGTTGCAAGGATTGTAAACAATAGAATGACGCTGTGTATAAGTTTTCTCATAACGTATATATTTTTTGTAAAGGTAATGAAAAGTTTTGTTTTTGGATAAAATTAAAAAACGCGTATTTGTCCTTGTAACTTCGTTGAACCGTGTTTGTGTAAGCCACTGGCAGTTAATGGCAGAAAATAACACGCTACTGACAATTAATAGCCGCTACTGACAGGTACTACCTGTCAGTAGCGGCTAATTTATTGAATGTACTTTGTCGGAGGCTTACTAAAAGTCGTGTATAAAAACGACATTGCAAGCCTTGTGAGCTTGCAATGTCTATTAAGGGTATGGCGGAATATTACATGTTCCCCCAGATGTTCTCCCAGTCACCGCGGTGCTCGTCCGATAGGGCATAACCACCGCCCATCTCTTCTTCATCCTTTTCAATAGAAGCGATAAGAAGGCCGGTCATAGTCTTAATTTCTATAAAATCGCTTGTAGGTTTAATATATAGTCTTTTCATAGCTATTATTTTTTATATACTTTCTTACCGTTAATAATATACATACCTGGCTCGGTAATCTCGCTGAGTTTGCGTCCCTGCAGGTCATAAATTGTATCCTTAAGACCATCGCGCTCAACCTCTTCAATGTCGGTTGTTCCACCGAATACAAACTGCAGTGCCGAAGCCTTGCCTGTTGCTTCAATGAAGTAAGCCTTGTTTGCATTGATTGTTCTGTCGGTGCTGTGTAACTTGTACATCTTGATAGGTGTACCCACGCCCTTGTATGAGAGTATGTAAGCATTTGTTGTGCCTGGGATTTCCTCTGCTTCAAGAGTTCCGGCAAAGCCTGTTTCGTAAATATTGGCACTTGCAGGTGCCGGTTTGAATCCATACTTGCCTGCAGCCCCAGCCTCAATGAGAACAGGAGTGTTTGCCGGCAGTACATTGTCGGTCAATTCCAGCGGAGCAACATATACATAGTCTTCATTTGAGCTGCTGACACCATATACAGTAACACCGGCGGGGACTGTTGTCGCAAATGGCAGGTTTACAGTACCCAACTTGGCGTTAGAACCATCGGCTGCGCTTACCTGGAATGCATAGGTGTCAACCTCCTCGAACAAGAAGTCGGTAGTTGCCTCGTCTGTTGCAATCATTGTGAGGCCACCACCTCTTGAATTCTGGAAACTGAAAGCACCGCCTGTGTTGGTCTGGAAAAGACCGCTGCTTGTTCCCGATTCGATATACAGAGTACGCAACTCATCTCTTGTACCATAGGTTACCTTGATTGCAGCATAGGGGTTATACTGTTCGTCGTTGCCCAACATATAACTTGCCTTCCAACCGTGATAACCTACTGCACTTATGAGGTTCATGGCATTGCCGTTCTTCTGTGCAACAAAGATTGTGTTTACATCATTATTGTCATAATCATATTTCCACTTCAAAGTGTTGCCATCGCGGTAGATGCAACGGGCGCGCCCATTACCCTGAACTCCACATATTCTGTATGCCTTTCCATCCTCAAGTCCTGTGGTTTCGGTGATTTTTGAGAATACTGCGATATATTCGGCCGAAGCTTTGACTTCGTACAATGTGTAATCGGGACCTTGAACCTCAAAGTCAAGACCACCGTCGATAGCGTTCTTCACAATAACACCATCCTTCAGCCAGCCCATGAATTCATAGCCATTGGCTACTGTTGCCAACATTCTCACAGATTCACCCTCGGCTACATTTACCGAGGTTGCATCTTCCTCGCCAACCTTTACGGTACCACCGTTATTGTTGTAATAAGTGCTTACAGTAATGGTGTGGTAAACAACATCGGCTTCAAAGTTCGCAACAAGGCTTGTGTTTTCGCTTGCTGTGAATGTGTAGCTTGCTTCTGTGCTTACTTCGTTACTGCCGGCATCGGTCCAGTTGACGAAGTGGTAGCCGCTTGCAGGTGTTGCTTCAACAGTTACATTACTGCTCTTTACAACCTGCTTTGTTGAAGTTGCTTCGCCGTTGATGGTTACTGTACCACCCTCGGCAGGTGACGCGCTCACTGTTATGTCAACATATTCAGTATCGACAACCCTGATTGTGTTGCCTTCAACAAGAACTGTTACACCTTGAGCACCCTCGTTACCCTTCTTTGCAGTCAGCTGCTGGGCTGTTATGGCTTCATTAGTGATGAAGAAACCGCCATTAAATGCATACTCTTCGTTAGTACCGCTACCATATACCACATACACATCCTTCTCTGTGCACTCAACAACAACATCATAGATGTTCTTGCCATCTGTGTCGACACGCTCTAAACGCCACTGGTTGTCTGTTGCATTAGGGTTTCCAGTCCAGGTTGTCAAGTAATTTATACCGCCTACTTTGAAATGGCTTTGGCCACTGTCGGAACAGTTGAGGGCCTCGCTGAAATAATAATAGGTGTATCCATCTGCATCGATGGTGCTTTGTATATTAAGGTAGCTGTATGTGCCCATAATACCATTATTGTAGCTGTTTCCTGCAACGACTGGTTTACCGTCACCGTTCTTTATGCCCAGTTGGTTGCCGTCAACGGTTATATACCATATACCGTTGTTGGTATTTACCATATTGTCCGACTGCAGTGTGTAGCCGTTGGTGTTGCCGCTGCTGAATACATTGTTATATAGGTGTTCGTGACGGCCTGTGGCTCTGCTTATCAAATGGTAGTAACCGGTAGTCAATTCCTCCTGGCTCTCTTCAATTTCAAAGTTTGCCTCAAGGCTCAGTGCCTCGCTCACAGTAACAGTATATGGGTTTTGGTCACTTACAAATTCGCTGTTTCTTGCCTCGGATGTTCTTGCAGCTGCGCTTGCCTGTGCAGCAGGTCTTGTCCAGTTAACAAAACGGTAACCGCTTGCGGGTACGGCTTCAACTGTCAATTGACCGGTCGGTACATATTTGCTTGTTACGTTTGTCTCACCGGCAATTTTTGTTGTACCTCCGCCGACAGGAGCAATTGTCAAGCTAATCTTTGGCCAGTTGTTGATAGCATTTTCAAGTGTAGCAAAGTGTGACTTCAGGTCGTTCAAGAGCATTGTCTCGTACAATGGATTGTCATAATCACCCATTGCATCAATTATTGCCTGAATCTCTGGGGTAAGCATACGTTTATCATTTCCGTTACCGAAGAGAATGAGTCCTTGATCCAAGTTGCTAATCAGCAAGTCATAGTCTGCATCTCCAAACTCAACCCAAGCACCCGGGTGTCCTGTGCCGGTGTAGTTGGTGGCGTTTGCATAACCGGCAGATGTGTTACATACATAACCTGTTGTTCCATCATATACCGATTTTATTCCATAGTCGCCCCAAGCGGTATTTGCACCTGTGTACTTTTCAAGAGTAAACACTGTAGCACCAGCTTCATCGGTGAAAATGACATTGTCGGCATTTCCATTGCTTACAACTCCATTAACAGCCATAAACTTACCGGTCAACTTGTTCTTGAACTTGAATGTCAAGGTGTTGTTGACGCTATATACGGCCCAACCTAACTTATCGGCATGTTCATAGGTATTATACTGGCTTTCACCGAATCTTTTTCCATATTCGGTCAATTTTGTAATATATGTTGCATTCTCGGTCTCTGCCTTCAGGTAAATAGGGTAGAACTCTCCGGCGCTTGTTCCGTTTGCAGGCCAGTAGATATTGTGCCAGTAAGCATTCTCTGCGTTACTTACCTTGAATGGCAATGTAACAGAGTTGGTGTATTTGTTGTCGGCGATAGCTCCTGTAGTACCCAATGTGATGAATGGGTATGTTGTTGTCAGGTAGCTTTCTACTGCAGCTACATCCGCAGGGATGTAGTCGAGTGTCTCACGGTATTCATTATCCTGTGCATCGGTCAAGACAATGTTGAATTCAGTTGGTACATATTCAACATCGGCATTGGGGTTGAGGAAATTGTCGTTTGTTATCTCCTCTATTGTCAATGGAACATATACCATTGAGTAACCATAGGTGTTGTCGTCGTTATGACAAGGAGCCTCCTCAAAGAAGAATGCTATCTCGCCATTCTCCTGCAGTGCCATTGCGCTGTATGCGCTCTGCACTGTGCTCACCTGCTTGCCCTTTGTCCAGTCGCTTGCAATTGAAGACGGAGTCTGTGTCTCGTTGCCAACCTCCTTGTACCAGATGGTTACATCCTTGCGGTCCCAAGTGTTTGAACCGCCCTGTGGCTGTGACTGCAACAGAATCTTTGTAGGCTTGCCGTTGGTTTGCTTTGCGTCAAGGCAGATTATTTCACCGTTTGTGCCGTTGCTGCCACCATTGTTGCAACCACTGACTGCAGTGCCCCAAGTGCCTTCGCCGGCAGCCTTGTCGTTGCCGTATGTGAAGACATTGAACACACGGCTACCACCGCTTGCGTGGCGTGAACTGAGCAGAATCTGTCCGTTTGGCAGAATCTCAACCTTTGGCTCGTCAGCTTCGGCTATA
>JAFNWA010000101.1 GCA_017383665.1 Bacteroidaceae bacterium
AAATTCAAGAAAAATGCAAAATATTTTTCTCCTCACCACCCACGCAGTATCACTTTTTACATTTTTTGTCTATTTATGATAAAATCAAACTATAAAATGAGCTATTTCAACTGGGAGTTTTTTATCAATCCATAAGAAAAAAAACAGAAACTTGCATATTGTTCATTAAAATAGGGACTTTTGTTTTGAACAACGACGAGTTTGCCGTATCTTTACGATATATTTATATAAATAAGGTAATGGCATATTCCGACAATCATAGATACAAGATAGACAGGGAAACTATTGAACGCATCCTTGACAGCGCGAAAATCGAGGAGGTGGTCGGAGACTTTGTGACATTGAAACGACGAGGAGTCAACTTGATTGGCCTTTGTCCTTTTCACAATGAGAAAACCCCGTCATTCACCGTTTCGCCGGCCAAGAACCTGTGCAAGTGCTTCGGCTGTGGCAAAGGAGGCAACCCGGTGCACTTCATAATGGAACATGAGCAACTGAGTTACTACGAAGCACTCAGGTGGTTGGCGAAAAAATACCATATTGAGATAAAGGAACGCGAGATGACCGATGAGGAGAAACGCGAGGAGAGCATACGCGAAAGCCTTTTTGTCATCAACCAGTATGCCCTGCAGCATTTCATTGACACATTACACGAGAGCGAAGAGGGGCAAGCCATCGGATTGAACTACTTCCGTCACCGCGGTCTGCGCGACGAGACAATAAAGAAGTTCTGCCTGGGTTATTCATTTGAGCGCCGTGACAGTTTTGCCAAGAAGGCCGTGGCTGCCGGCTACAACCCCGAACTCATTGCAAAGACCGGTGTATGCTACAGCACCGATGACGGTCGCTTGCAGGATCGCTTTTGGGGGCGCGTCATATTCCCGGTGCATACCATCTCGGGCAAGATTGTCGCATTCGGAGGACGCATACTGCAGAACAATGCCAAGGCTGCGAAATATGTCAACTCGCCCGAGAGCGAGATATACCACAAGAGCGACCACCTCTATGGCCTCTACTTCTCAAAGCAGGCAATAATACAGAAAGACCACTGCATCCTTGTAGAGGGCTATCTCGATGTAATATCGATGCACCAGTCGGGCATACAGAATGTCGTTGCCTCATCGGGCACTTCACTCACAACGGGACAGATAAAGCTCATACACCGCTTTACCAAAAACATAACACTGCTGTATGATGGTGACAAAGCCGGTATAAAGGCATCAATACGCGGTATTGACATGCTGCTCGAGGAGGGCATGAACATCAATGTGGTGCTGCTACCCGAAGGGGAAGACCCAGACAGCTATGCACAGACACACTCCACCGAGGAGGTTGAGCAATATATTGAGAGAAACAAGGTCGATTTCATCCGTTTCAAGACCAATCTGTTGCTCGACGAGGTGGGCGAAGACCCCATTCGCCGCGCAGGGCTTGTAAGCGATGTTGTAAAAAGTATCGCTGTGGTACCGAACGAGATTTTGCGTAGCGAATATATAAAGAAGTGCGGCGAGATGCTCAACATCACCGAGCAAATTCTCGTCAAGGAGGTAGCAAAGCTGAGAAAACAGAAAGCCGAAGAGATACAGAAGAAACCATCACAGGCAGCAGCAAATACAGATGAAGAAAATGGCACCGACACTGATGGTACACCGGCAATAAACGAGTTCCAGCAGAGCATAATAAGCAGTTACGGCAACCCACTCCACAACAAGGAGAGAGCCATAATAGAGTTCCTGCTAAAGAACGGAAGCAAGATGTTGCAGGTTCCCGAGAACAAAATAACCAATACACCGGCATTTACAGAGACTGTGGCATCACACCTCTACTATTCATTCAAGGACGATGGTATTGAATTGTCTCATCCTTTATACAAAAGAATATTTGACGAAGCCGGAGAACATGCAAACATCGCAGGTTTCGACCCCGAGAGCCACTTTATGGCGCACCCTGATGTTGAAATATCAAAACTGACGGCAGAGTTGTGCGGAGAGCGCCACCTCCTGAGCAAGACATTCACCGAACAGGCCGGCGACGAGCGCAACGAACAGGCTGTGATGTTCGAGCAGACCACACGCCTTGCCATAGCCTACAAACTGAGCATTGTTGACGACATGCTCAAGAGCACCATGAACCGCCTCAAAGACCCTGCAACCATAAGCAACCCGGCTGCATTGCAGGAAGCCATGGAAGATTTCAAATTCCTGAAAGAGACACAGGGCGCACTCAACGATGTACTGAAAAGCCACGGATTCGGCAACGTTGCAATGAATGTTTAATGTTCCTGGAACATTAAACATCGCCAATACGAGCAGTGATAGGTCGCAGGTAGCACTCCCTCCCCTCAGCCACGGCGTGGCAGCTAATTCCTCCTCTGTTTTAGGGGAGGTGTCCGAAGGACGGAGGGGTATTTGGCAGGGGAGCAGTTTTATTTATGCCCTGCGGGTCGCGAAAGCAAGTGTCGGCAATATACCCTAAACAACATTGCCAAATTTTGTAGCACACGATGTATGATTAACCGCAGTTTTCACCTCTCCGCTTTCCGTTTGTGACGCTCGCACGCGTATATTAATAAGGTATATAAAAATCGAAACAGGTTGCTCCTTTCGGGGCAACCTGCCTTATTTTTGAACAGCAATGTCATTTCGACGATTGCAATGAGGAGAAATCTCTTCCTGCATTACAATTAGAGATTCCTAACCTGCGTTCGGAATGACATTTCACGCAGTTTATCAATCTCCCTCCACTACGCTCGTCCCTCTTAGCTAAGAGGGAGAGTTTTGTTCTTCAATCCGTAGAGTATAATTATCATTTATTGCGCAACAGATTCATGAACTCCTCGCGGGTCTTTGCCTGGTTGAATGCACCGCAAAAGTCGGATGTTGTGGTAATGGAATTCTGTTTTTTCACGCCACGCATCTGCATGCACATGTGCTGCGCCTCGACAACAACCATAACACCAAGCGGATTCAGGGTCTTTTGGATACACTCCTTGATTTGCAGCGTGAGCCTCTCCTGCACCTGCAGACGACGCGAAAAGACCTCTACAACACGGGCAATCTTGCTCAATCCGGTTATATAACCATTGGGGATATATGCCACATGCACTTTGCCAAAGAACGGCAATATGTGATGCTCGCACAACGAGTAGAAGTCAATATCCTTGACTATCACCATCTGGCTATAGTCTTCCTTGAACATTGCAGCACGCAGAATAGCCTCCGGGTCCTCATTATAGCCGGCAGTCGTGTCAAGAATGGCACGCGCCACACGCTCGGGAGTCTTTACAAGACCCTCGCGTTCCACATCTTCGCCAATGAGTCCAAGCATTTTGCTGCAGCACTCCTTGAGCCCCTCAATACGCATATCTCTATCCTCTCCGCTCATCATTTTGTCAATAAGGCAGGTTAATCAAACATTTCTTTACAGAAATTTCCTTAAACTTTTTCGTTTTTCTCAAACGGTACATTACCAGTTCGGCCTCCTCGCGTGTGCGGTAATCGCCATATTCGCAGGTTCTGATAGGTGATTCAAAGACAACATACACCTCGGCTCCCGGATAATTCTTGCGCATATAGTCGGCCATTGCATTGGCCTCATCACGAGCCTGGCGCGAGTTGTTTCCTGAAAAGACAAGAACCCTGAAACCCTCGACCTGCTGCACCTCGCCATTCGTATTGGCCATCGAGCCCATCAAGTCCATAAGTTTGTCGGGTTGGTTTATGCGCACCTTACCTTCTCCGCGGGCAAAACTTTCAATTTCGGCAACAATGTTGCTCTGTGCCCCGGCATACAGGGCACAGAACAGCATTGAGATAAGTATCGCAAAGCGTTTCATTACTTGAAAGCGTCAATGATACCCTTGAAATCGGCAACCTTGAGAGCTGCACCACCAATGAGACCACCGTCAACATTAGGATTTGCGAAAAGCTCCTTAGCGTTGCTTGGTTTGCAGCTACCACCGTAGAGGATAGAGGTGTTCTCTGCAACCTCGTTGCCATACTTCTCGGCGATGGTTGAGCGGATGTAAGCGTGAATCTCCTCGGCCTGCTCAGGAGTTGCTGTCAAACCTGTACCGATAGCCCATACCGGCTCGTAAGCGAGGATAATCTTTGAGAAGTCCTCGGCTGAGAGGTCATAGAGTGAACCTGCAAGCTGCTCATAAACAACCTGGTTCTGAATACCCTGGTTGCGCTCCTCAAGAACCTCACCGATGCAGAAGATAGGAGTCAAACCGTTTGCAAGAGCAAGCTGTACCTTCTCCTTGAGAATCTCAGCAGTCTCACCATAGTATGCACGACGCTCAGAGTGACCCAAGATAACATACTTTGCACCAGTTGATGCCACCATAGATGCAGAAACCTCACCTGTGTATGCACCAGAAACCTTGTCGGCGCAGTTCTCGGCACCAACACCAATGACAGCCTCGTCAACGATAGGAGTTACCGATGCAAGGTGAATGAATGGTGTACAGATTACTACATCACAATTTGGTTTGTCGGCTGCAAGTGCCTCGTTAAGTTCTTTTGCAAGAGCAATACCCTCCTGAAGATTCATGTTCATCTTCCAGTTACCTGCAACAATGTTCTTTCTCATTTTTCTAAATTTTTAAAGGTTTATATTTTTATTTATATCACTTGATTCTGTATTTTCTTTTTCAGCTTCAACAATGTTTACCGTAGCAGTTTTCTGCTCCTCTGCACCATTCTTGAGCGATTTCTTGCGTGCAAGATAGAGCCATAAGGATTCGAATGACACCACCAACAGCAAGCCGGCAAAGAGCAGAGCCACCCAAAACAGCCACCCTTCGGCCTTGCCGTGTGAATTGGGCACCGCATCGGGCATCAGTGTTGGCGAGGATGCAAGTTCTTCAATATCCGGGATGTCCGACACATTCCACTTGCCGACAATAACGCCATCCTTCAAGAGCAGCAGACCTGGGTTGGAGCGAATCATTGAGCGCAACAGCATTTCATCGGCCCAATAAAGCGGATATTCGGCTCCGGTACGCTTGCACCACAATGCTATCTCATCATCGCCAGACGCTGTGGCTGCACAAAAACTGATACTATTGGCCTGGCAGTGGTCGTAGAGGTCATTTATCTTGTCAACATGAGTCATTGATGCATTCTCGACCTTCTCAATGACGACAAGGCACACATACCCTGTGTCAGCGAGCAATTCATCTGCTATCTCAATATCCCATTCCCAATCAATGATAGAAAAGTTCTTAATTTGTGGAGCAATACCCTGCTTTACAAGTACAGCACGCGCTCCGACTCTTTCCCATTCTGCGTCGGGAAGGCTATCAGCCGGCAGGACAATCTCCTCTTCACCTCTTTGGTAAATACTCAGATATTCATATTCATCGGGAACAGAACTTACTTTGGCCCGCAAGTCCTCACCGGTTGCATAAACGCCTGTATCTATCAGCGGAAGATGCATTATACTCACCGCCTGCATCGCGAATATGTATATAAACGAAAGCAGGACAAACAACCAGCGACTCTTCTTGCTAATCCCGCGCGCCAGGAACTTGCGACCACAAAAGACAACAATTGCAAAGAGAAGCAAAACGATGTTCTTTATGAAAGTAGTCCTGTTGGAGAGCGTTACAGTCTCTCCGAAACAGCCACAATCGTCAATTGAGCCATTCAGCCACAGATAGAGCGACAACGGCATAAAGAAAGACATTGCTATCAACAACAACCATGGTACAACCCTACGGTATATGCCAACAAGCAGGAACAAGCCAAGCAGAAATTCAAAAGCCGACTGTGCAACAGCAATGGCAAGCAACCAAGTATCAGAGAGCTCTCCAATAGACATTATAGCGGTATATTCCTTGAGTTTATACATAGTCCCGACCGGATCGGCAGCCTTCAAGAAACCCGACAACATCATCACAACCGCCAGCAGAATCCGGCAGGCAGTTATGATACTCCTGATACTTTTTTTATCCTTGTTCAGCAATACCATTCTTTATCAATGCAAAAACGGCATAGTTTATCATATCCATGTAATTGGCATCAACACCCTCGGATACCTTTGTTACACCGCCAAGTTCCTCAATCTGCTTTGTACGCCATATTTTTGTGAGGATAAGGTCGGTATATGATGTAGTGCGCATGCCACGCCAAGCCTCGTTATAATCGTGGTTTTTCTTCTTCATCAGTTCAAGAGTCTCCTTCGCCTTGATATCATAGAGCGCCATAGCCTCATCGGGAGTGATGTCACAATCATCGGCAAAGCCCTTTTCAAGCTGCACAAGAGATATGAGGCCATAGTTCACAATACCAATAAACTCCGGGACAATACCCTCGCCCACCATGTTCTCGGCGCCGGTCTCAAGATTGCGTATGCGCTTTGCTTTAATGAAAATCTGGTCGGTCAACGACTCGGGGCGCATTATTCGCCACGACGCGCCATAGTCATACAGTTTCTTGCTGAACAACTCGCGGCACACCGCCAACACCTTCTCGAACTCCTTGTTTGTATTGTTTGCCATTATATAGTTCTTTTTTATTTTGCCTTTGGATATTTGCGGAACCAACTGCTGACCTTCAGCCTAATGACGCCGAAGAAAGCCTCACTGAAGATACCGCCACTCATTTTCGATGTTCCAAGCACCCTGTTGACAAAGATAACCGGAACCTCTTTTATCTTGAAACCGCACTTATAGGTGGTGAACTTCATCTCAATCTGAAATGCATAACCCTTGAAACGGATGTTGTCGAGATCAATTGTCTCAAGCACCTTGCGTCTGTAACAGTTAAAACCGGCCGTTGTGTCATACACCGGCAGACGGGTTATTAAACGGACATATTTTGACGCGAAGTAAGACATAAGGACACGCCCTATCGGCCAGTTAACCACATTCACGCCCGTTACATAACGACTACCCACAGAGAGGTCATATCCCTCCTTGGCACAAGCATTGTACAGCAAGGGGACATCATCCGGGTTATGCGAAAAATCGGCATCCATCTCAAAGATATACTCATATCCCTTCTCAAGAGCCCACTTGAAGCCTGTAACATAAGCTGTTCCAAGACCCAGCTTCCCTGCGCGTTCAATTATATGCACTCTGCCGGGAAAGAGCTCCATCATCGACTTGACGATGACTGCTGTGCCGTCGGGCGACCCGTCATCGACGACAAGGACATCAAACTCATGTTCAAGAGCCATCAGCGTGCGTATCATACGCTCGATATTCTCTTTTTCGTTGTATGTAGGGATAATTATAACGCTGTCACTCATAATTCTTAATTTGCCAGGCAGTGCCGTAAAACAGGCTCTACAACCTACAAAATTATAAAAAATGCCGACAATTATCAAAATTATGAGTGAAATAATATATAAAAACGCACTGCGCGCGAGGCTTAGGCCCTATTTTTACCCGATGTTTCATTTTTTATCACTATCTTCGCATCCGGTTCATAAAGATAAACGACAGTGAAGAACGACAAGAAACTATTCATAGAGACATACGGCTGCCAGATGAATGTAGCCGACAGTGAGGTAATAGGTTCAATCCTCAAGGTTTCGGGATATGAGGTTTGCGACAAGATTGAGGATGCGGACCTGATACTGCTGAACACATGCTCTATCCGCGACAACGCCGAGCAGAAAATTTACGGACGCCTTGACCAACTCAACGCTGCACGCCGTGGCAAGAACACCATGATTGGTGTGGTGGGCTGCATGGCCGAGCGCGTGAAAGAAGAGCTCATAAAGAATTACAAAGTAAACATCGTTGCAGGCCCAGACACCTACCTGTCGCTTCCCGAATTGATTGCACAGGCCGAACTTGGACACGCTGCAATGAACATAGAACTGTCAACCACAGAGACATACCGTGATGTAATTCCTATGCGCATATGCAGCGGCAAGGTTTCGGGCTACATCTCCATCATGCGAGGCTGCAACAACTTCTGCCACTATTGCGTGGTGCCTTATACTCGCGGACGCGAGAGAAGCCGCGACATACAAAGCATAATAAACGAGGTCGATGACCTTGTAGCTAAGGGATTCAAGGAGATAATTCTATTGGGACAGAATGTAAATTCATACCATTTCATCGGTGAAAACGGAGAGGATGTAACATTCCCGCAATTGTTGCGCCGCGTTGCACAGCATGCCCCTAACACACGCATCAGGTTCACCACATCACACCCCAAGGATATGAGTGACGAGACCCTGCATGTCATTGCCGAAGAGCCCAATGTATGCAAGAGCATTCACTTGCCAGTACAGAGCGGCAGCAACACCATGCTCAAGGCCATGAACCGCAAATATACACGCGAGTGGTATATCGACCGCATTGAAGCAATACGCCGCATTGTACCCGACTGCGGACTCTCGACCGACATCATCGCAGGCTTCTGTGGCGAGATTGAGGAGGATCACCAAGAGACACTTTCACTGATGAGATACTGCTCATACGATGCCGCATTCATGTTCAAATACTCGGAGCGCCCCGGCACATTTGCCAGCAGACACATGAAGGACGACATTGAAGATTGCGAGAAGGTGCGCCGCCTGAATGAAATCATTGCGTTGCAGCAGGAGTGCTCGGCAAACAATAACCGTAACTGCATCGGCAACACCTACGAAGTTCTGATTGAAGGAATATCAAAGCGTTCAAAGGAACAGTTCTACGGCAGAACAGAGCAAAACCGCACCGCTGTATTTGACCGCAAAGGATACAAGATTGGAGATTTTGTAAAAGTGAAAATCAACGGCTCTACAGCCGCAACACTTTTGGGAGAAATCGTTGACTAAAACATAAATACATGATACGACAAAGGGGCATGTGAGCATGCCCCTTTGTCGTATATATTCCCAGACCCAATCACTTTCCCAAGCGTCTGTTCATCCTCTCCTCGTAGCTCTCCCTGGCCACGCTTCCGTTGGGCATCAGAATCCACAGAATCAGATAGAACAGTACGGGGGAACCGACGCCCAGTATAGCCAATATAAACCAAATTAAGCGGACATTGCGAACATTCCAGCCGAAATGTTCGGCAACACCGGCACACACACCTGCTATCTTTTTATTCTTAGAACGAATTAACTTTCCCATTTTATATACAGTTTTTATATCAATGTTGCGAAATTACTAAATAAATCGCCTTTAAAATGTTAAAAAATGTGATTTTATCGTTTTTGCAGTGCAAAACTTCAAAAAACAAGAACATTTTCGCCATAATTGGTATATTTTTGTAACAAATTACGGGAGAGTGCGCTCTAACGAAACAGAAAAGATAATAATGCCAGTGATTAACCATGACAAATGCCCTTTGTGCCAAAGCAACGCAATTAAAAAGCGATTTGCCTGCACTGACCATTTTGCCACGGGAGAGACATTCGATGTGTATGAATGTACCGACTGTCATTTTGCCTTCACACAGAATGTACCGGATGAAAAGGAAATCGGGCGCTATTACGAGTCTCCGACATATATTTCGCACAGCAACACCAACAAGGGGATAACCAACAGGCTATACCACATCGTGCGAAAAATAATGCTGAAGAACAAGACCGGTTTGGTAAAGCGCCTCACATTGCTGAAGAATGGCAAGATTCTTGACTACGGGGCAGGAACCGGCCATTTTGCCCGTGCAATGAAAAAGAGAGGTTGGGAAGTAACCGCAATTGAAAAGAGCGACAAGGCGCGCGAACTATCCAGGAGGGAGTTCGATTTCGAGATGCTCCCAACGGAATCCTTGTCCGACATCAAGGACAGAGAGTTTGATGTGGTTACAATGTGGCATGTAATGGAGCATATCCAGGACCTTGACAACATGTGGGATGAGCTCTACCGCATACTTGACGACACGGGTATTGCCATAATTGCAGTCCCAAACAGCAAATCATACGATGCCCAAAGATATGGCGAGCATTGGGCCGCATACGATGTACCACGCCACCTGTGGCACTTTACGCCAAACACAATAATGAGATGGGGCGAAAAGCACAACTTCCTGCTCGAGAGACAGTTTACAATGCCTTTTGACGGTTTTTACATATCAGCACTCAGCGAGAGCAACAAGGGTTCCCGTCTGCACACGATAAAAGGTTTTTGGAACGGATTCAAGGGATGGTTGGCACAAGCGAAAAGACGCAGCGCAAGCAGTTCCATTATATATGTATTCAGGAAGAGGAGATGAAAAGACCAGTTGTTAAGATACAGACCATCAGTGTTTACATAAGCACGACGCTCGTATTGCTATTGCTTGGCATTATGGGCCTGTTGTTCGTTGGCGGACAATCGGTGTCGGAAAGAGTCAAGGAGAGTTTCAAGATGACACTGGTAATAGACGACAAGACGGATGAGGCTGCGATATCGAAACTGCGTACTGTCATTGACAGCAAGGAGTATGTGCAGGAGAGCAAATACATCTCCAAAGAGCAAGCCTTGGAGGAGGAAAAGAAAAGCCTCGGACACGACCCGATGGAATTATTGGGCTACAACCCCTACGAAGCGCAGATTGAGATAACTCTCAAGAACGATTTCACAGAAACAGGAAAGATGGCCGAGATTGAGCAGGAGTTGAAGAAGAGATACAAGAGCATTTCCGAGATAATCTATCACAAGAACAACATTGATACAGTAAACAATAACATCAACAAAATCGCTCTGATGCTGTTGACTCTGTTGATATTGCTCACGGTAATCTCTTGGTCACTCATTGGCAATCTTGTTCGCCTGTCGATATACTCAAAGCGTTTCCTTTTACACACAATGAAGTTGGTTGGAGCGACTTGGGGTTTTATCAGAAAGCCATTCCTGCTCAACAACATGTGCATCGGGCTTGTATCGGGAATAATCGCCAACACGATTTTAGGAATCGGTGTGTATCTGTTACAGGGAGAAGCATACGATATTGCATCACTGCTACCTATGGACAAACTTGTCCTTGTGGGATTGGCAGTGGTTGTTTTCGGTATTATAATATGTACACTATGCGCTTTCTTGTCCGTAACCAGATTCCTGCGCATGCGTAACAACGACCTTTATTTCATTTGACAATAGTATAAGGATATGGATAAATCAAACTTCGCTTTCGGAAAATGGAACTACATACTGCTCGCAATAGGTGCAGTTGCCATTATTTTAGGTTTCGTACTGATGATGGGACCAAGTTCTTCCGAGACACATTTCGAACCGGACATCTTCAGTTTCAGAAGAATAAAACTTGCCCCTACAATCTGCTTCTTGGGCTTTGTATTCGTCATTATTGCCATCATGTATAAAGGCAGACGCAATGGCAACACTGATACAAAAGAGGAAATAAAGAACAAATAACAAGCTGTTGCAATGAGCATACTTGAAACCATAATCATAGCCATAGTGGAGGGACTCACCGAGTTTCTCCCGGTCTCATCAACAGGCCACATGATAATAGCACAGAATGCAATGGGTGTAGAAAGCACCGTCTTTGTAAAGGCATTCACCTTTATCATACAATTCGGAGCAATCCTTTCGGTAGTTGTACTCTACTGGAAACGCTTCTTCAAACTCAACCGGACACCGGCACCCAAGGATGCAAGCCCCCTCAAGCGTTTCCTGCACAAATACGATTTCTACTGGAAGCTGTTTGTGGCGTTCATCCCGGCAGCAGTTCTTGGCCTGCTGTTCAGCGATGCAATTGATGCAATGCTTGAAAGCGTTCAAGTTGTTGCCGTGACACTCATTCTTGGCGGTATATTCATGCTGTACTCCGACAAGATTTTCAACAAAGGAAGTGAAAAAACAGAACTCACAGAAAAGAGAGCCTTCCGCATAGGACTCTTTCAATGTATCTCAATGATACCAGGCGTATCACGCTCAATGGCAACAATTGTGGGTGGTATGTCGCAAAAACTCACCCGCAAGGCTGCTGCCGAGTTCTCATTTTTCCTTGCCGTGCCTACAATGCTTGCAGCAACGCTGTTCAAAATGATTGGGCTCGTTACCGACAAAGAAAGTTTCACACTTTTGAAAGAGAATGTGGACATATTGCTGATTGGAAATGCTGTAGCATTCATCGTAGCAATGTTAGCGATAAAGTTCTTTATAAATTTTGTAACAAAGTATGGTTTCAAAGCATTCGGATGGTACAGGATTATCGTTGGAGGAATAATCCTGACAATGCTCTTGACCGGACACAAACTCAATATTGCATAATGGATTTTATTGCCGGAGAAATAATACCAATAAACAAACCTTATACTTGGACATCGTTCCAGATAGTAAACAAGGTACGCTACCACCTGAGCCGTAAGTACGGAGTTAAGAGATTCAAGGTTGGACACGCGGGAACACTCGACCCATTGGCGTCAGGCGTCCTGTTGCTATGTACCGGAAAGGCGACCAAGAGAATAGAAGAACTGCAAAGCCACACAAAGGAGTATGAAGCAGAGATAATGCTCGGTGCCACCACTCCGTCGTTCGATATGGAACATCCAGTGGATGCCACATACCCATATGAACACATCACAAGAGAGTTGGTAGAAGAGACACTCAAGCAGTTTGTTGGCGACATCGCCCAGCGTCCTCCACTCTTTTCGGCATGCAAGGTAGAAGGCAAAAGAGCCTATGACCTTGCAAGAAAAGGCAGTGACATGCAGTTGGCACCTAAACAGATAAGGATTGACTCTATTGAGCTGTTGGAGTGCGAACTGCCCAAAATAAGGATACGCGTAGTGTGTGGTAAAGGTACCTACATCCGCTCGCTTGCACGCGACATCGGATTTGCCCTGAACAGTGGCGGATACCTTACCGACCTTGTGCGTACCCGCATAGGAGATTATAAATTATCTGATTGTATAACATTGAACTCATTCCAAGAATGGCTAGCGGAACAATGAATATGATGACTGAAGACAGTTTCAGTTTGAGTGGACAACACATGAAGTTGTCACAGTTTAAGTACAAGTTGCCCGAGGATCGCATTGCGCTATACCCCGCAGACTGTCGTGACGAATCGCGCCTGCTCGTCCTGCACAAAAAGACAGGAGAAATTGAGCACCGCATCTTCAAAGAGGTAATCCATTACTTCGACGAGAAGGATGTTTTCGTAATGAATGACAGCAAGGTATTCCCGGCTCGTCTTTATGGCAACAAAGAGAAAACAAATGCACAGATTGAGGTATTCCTGCTGCGCGAACTCAACGAAGAGTTCCGCCTGTGGGATGTTCTTGTAGATCCTGCACGCAAAATCCGTATCGGCAACAAACTCTATTTCGGCGAAGACAACTCAATGGTTGCCGAGGTTATTGACAATACTACATCACGCGGCCGTACATTGCGCTTCCTTTATGACGGGCCACATGACGAATTCAAGAAAGCACTCTTTGCACTGGGTGTAGCTCCCCTGCCCGAGGATTTCAAGCGCCTGCGCAAGGAAGAGCCCGAGGACCTGCAGAACTTCCAGACCTATTTTGCAAAGAAAGAGGGTTCAGTAACAGCATCATTTGCCGGTCTTCACTTCACACGCGAGCTCATGAAGCGTATGGAAATCCGTGGCATAGACACAGCATTCGTAACAATGCACACCGGCCTTGGCAGTTTCCGTGAAATTGATGTCGAGGACCTCACCAAACACAAGATGGACAGTGACCTCATCAGCGTTGACACCGATGCTGTGCTCACAATCAACAAGGCGAAAGCCGAAGGCCGCAAGATTTGCGCCATTGGTACAGCGGTGCAACGAGTGTTGGAAACAGCCGCACTCACAGGCGGCATGCTAAAGGAATATGACGGTTGGACAAGCAAGTTCATATTCCCCGAGTACAACTTCCAGGTTGCCAACTGCATGATTGCCAATTTCTACGCGCCACAGTCAACAATGCTCATGTTATCTACTGCATTCGGCGGTTATGACAATGTCATGAACGCATATGAAGTGGCACTGGCCGAGGGATACCGTTTCGGTCTCTATGGCGATGCAATGCTAATCATCGACTAAGCAATGCCTACAATATACCTTGGTTTAGGAACAAACATAGGCAACAAGAAAGAAAACCTGACGCGAGCGATAGAAGCCCTGTCGCTCGCGTTGGGCAATTATACAGCCCTCTCAACCTTTGTGGAGACCGAGCCATGGGGCTTCGACAGTGACAACACTTTCCTCAACTGCGTTGTGGCATTTGGCACAACCATTTCACCGACCGAACTGCTAGACACGACAGAGGAGATAGAGCGCAGACTGGGGCGCACGACAAAATCCACAGGCAGGATGTATCACGACCGCATAATTGACATCGACATCCTGCTCTACGGCAACGATACCATAGAAACGCCACGGCTCACAATCCCCCACCCGCTCATGCACCGGCGCGATTTTGTCCTTAAACCACTGGCCGAAATTGCACCACATGCCATCCATCCTACAACAGGCAAAAGTATAGAAGAACTTGTCGCCGGGTTGTAAGAGCAATACACGCAAAAAAGGTTAAAAAAGATTACTTCAAACAAAAAAGAGGCTCAATATAGGAACTAATAGACAAAAAACCATTACCTTTGCAAAGAATTAGAGCCTGAGTAAAGGCTGTGTGGAGAGATTTGACTGCTTGCAACCACGATAAAAAATGCTAAAAGCCCTATCAGAGGGCATTTGTAAGGCACTTCGCCGGCATTCAATATCCCACAAACAGTTCTTTATAGGCTTGTATATAACAAGCAGATTATTAACCACGCCCTGCGCGACACAAGATTATTGGTACAACCGGGGCATAACAAACACAACTATGGGATATTTATTCACATCAGAATCAGTTTCAGAAGGACACCCCGACAAGGTTGCCGACCAGATTTCGGACGCCGTTCTTGACCAGCTCATTGCATTCGACCCACAATCAAAGGTCGCTTGCGAGACACTCGTTACAACAGGACAGGTTGTAATTGCCGGTGAGGTAAAATCATCGGCATATGTTGATTTGCAGGACATTGCACGCGGTGTAATCAACAAAATAGGTTACACAAAGAGCGAATATATGTTCGATGGCAACTCTTGCGGTATCTTCTCGGCAATCCACGAGCAGAGTGCCGACATTAACCGTGGTGTAGAGCGCGAAGACCCAATGTCACAGGGTGCAGGTGACCAAGGAATGATGTTCGGTTACGCAACAAACGAGACCGAGAACTACATGCCAGTTTCACTCGACCTCTCGCACCTCATCCTCACTGAGCTTGCAGAGATTCGTCGCGAGGGCAAGGAGATGACCTACCTGCGCCCCGACTCAAAGAGCCAGGTAACCATTGAGTACAATGACGAGAACAAGCCCGTGCGCATTGACACAATC
>JAFNWA010000001.1 GCA_017383665.1 Bacteroidaceae bacterium
GTAAGAGAGATAACTTTTTTGCGACTTAGAGCTGATGGTAGCGCTGCTTGCCAAATAGCCTTCAAAATCGTTCAGGATTGTTTCTAAATTGTTTTTCATAAGATTATAGGTGTTAAGTTTTGGCCATATAATCTCACAATCATATACAAAAAAAGACGTGAGACTTGCTGCCTTATGTCCACATATCTTAGGCATCGCCAAACGCCTTAACCAAATGAACAATGAAGAAACAATATTCCCACGCCGTGGAATATACACATAGCCTATGCGTAGAACACGCATAGACGGTATATACACAGAATGAGCATTGATTGCTCCAGTCCTTGGTTTAAAATTTTGGCGAATTTAAGATATGGACTTAAAACAAAATGCTTTACATAACTTGTGGATTTCTCCCCACAAGCATTGCAAAAGTAATCAATTTTTCACAACCAATGCTCAAAAGGGAATATATTTCTTCATTTATAATGTAGTATGTGATACTGCCTTATGGATTTTTTAGTATCTTCGCGTAATTATTGCACACAAAACATATACAAAATTTATGGCCGAAAAAGAAGCTGCTCTTACCCCCATGATGCGCCAGTTCTATGAACTCAAGGCAAAGCATCCCGATGCTGTGCTGCTGTTCCGTTGTGGCGACTTCTATGAAACATACTGTTCCGATGCCGTTGTGGCCTCGGAGATTCTTGGCATAACACTCACCAAGCGCTCAAACGGCAAGAGCGATGCAGCAAAGGCCATTGAAATGGCAGGCTTCCCCTTCCACGCACTCGACACCTACCTTCCCAAACTGGTGCGTGCCGGCAAGCGCGTGGCTATTTGTGACCAGCTCGAGGACCCCAAGATGACCAAGAAACTGGTTAAGCGCGGCATTACAGAGCTTGTTACACCTGGTGTCTCAATCAACGATAATGTGCTGGATTACAAGGAGAATAACTTCCTTGCTGCGGTACACTTCGGTAAGCCTATGTGCGGTGTCTCATTCCTTGATATTTCAACAGGTGAATATCTTGTTGCCGAGGGAACATTCGACTATGTCGAAAAACTTTTGATAAATTTCCGTCCTAAAGAGGTGCTTGTAGAGCGTGGTCTTAAAAGTCGTTTCAATGATTGTTTCGGTACAAAGTTCCTCACATTCGAACTCGACGACTGGGCTTTCACCGATGAGTTTGCACACGAGAAACTGACAAAACACTTTGAGACAAAGAACCTCAAGGGATTCGGCATCTCGCACCTGCGCAGTGGAGTGGTGGCAGCCGGTGCAATACTGCATTATCTTGAGGTGACGCTGCACACACAGATATCACATATACGCAACATTTCGCGCATTGAAGAGGAGCGTTATGTACGCCTTGACAAATTCACTATACGCAGTCTTGAACTCTTGGGTAGCATGCACGATGGCGGCTCGTCACTCTTGTCGGTAATAGACCGGACATTGACCGCAATGGGTGCCCGCCTGCTGAAGCGTTGGATGGTTTTCCCTCTCAAAGATAAAAAGCCCATTGAGGAGCGTCTTGATATTGTGGAGTACTATTTCCGCGAGCCCTATTTCCGCGAACTAATTGAAGACCAATTGCACCTTATCGGTGACCTTGAGCGCATCATTGCCAAGGTTGCAGCCGGCCGTGTTTCTCCACGCGAACTTGTGCAGCTGAAACTTGCGCTGCAGGCTGTTGAACCAATCAAAAAGGCCTGTGAAGCAGCCGATAATGAGGTACTCAAGCGCATTGGTGCACAACTCGATTGCTGCGCCGAAATCCGCGACAGGATAGCAAGGGAAATTGTTCCGGAGCCTCCGTTGTTGCTTAACAAGGGTGGAGTAGTGGCGGATGGTGTAAACGAACAGCTTGACGAACTGCGCCAGATAGCCTATAATGGCAAGGATTATCTGCTGCAGCTACAGCAGCGCGAGAGCGAGCGCACAGGCATTCCAAGCCTTAAAATTTCGTTCAATAATGTTTTCGGCTACTACATCGAAGTGCGCAATACCTACAAGGATAATGTGCCTGCCGATTGGATACGCAAGCAGACACTTGTGAATGCAGAGCGTTACATCACCCAGGAGCTCAAGGAGTATGAAGAGAAAATCCTTGGTGCCGAGGAGAAGATTCTCTCGCTTGAGACTCAGATTTATAATAATCTTATTGCTGATTTGGCATCATATATACCTGCTATACAGGTGGATGCAACACATCTTGCAAGGCTCGATGTGTTACTTTCGTTTGCTAATGTATCACGCGCATATAAATATATCCGTCCTGTAATAAGTGAAGAGGATGTGCTTGACATCAAGCAGGGACGCCACCCGGTGATTGAAAGACAGATGGCGGTAGGGGAGAGTTATATTCCTAACGACCTGTACCTCGACAACGACAAGCAGCAGATTATAATTGTAACAGGTCCAAACATGGCCGGTAAATCGGCTCTGTTGCGCCAGACAGCACTGATAACACTGCTCGCCCAGATTGGTTGTTTTGTGCCGGCAGAGAGCGCTGTAATTGGCCTTGTAGATAAGATTTTTACCCGTGTTGGAGCAAGTGACAACATCTCGGCCGGAGAATCGACATTTATGGTTGAGATGACCGAGGCTGCCAACATCCTCAACAACCTCTCGGGGCACAGTCTTGTGCTGTTTGACGAACTTGGACGCGGAACATCGACATACGATGGTATGTCTATTGCTTGGGCTATTGTTGAGTATATACATGAATATTCAAAGGGTAGGGCGCGTACACTGTTTGCAACCCATTATCACGAGCTCAACGAGATGGAGAAGAGCTTCCCACGCATTAAGAACTTCAATGTTTCGGTGCGTGAGATTGACGGAAAAGTCATCTTCATGCGCAAACTTATGCCCGGTGGTAGTGAACACTCGTTCGGTATCCATGTTGCACAGTTGGCCGGTATGCCGAAAAGCATCGTAAAACGCTCGGAGCAGATACTTAAGAAACTTGAAGCAGGTAACAATAGGGGAGAACTGAAAAGTGCTCCAACTGCCGAAATTGCCGATAGCCGCGAGGGTATGCAGCTTAATTTCTTCCAGCTCGACGACCCTGTGCTCTCACAGGTACGCGATGAGATTCTGGGCATTGATGTGAACAACCTGACACCGCTTGAGGCGCTGAATAAATTGAATGACATCAAACGCATTGTAAAAGGGAAATAACACTTGAACAAACTTGTTTAAAAGGCTGTTAATAGTTCTGTATGAATCATTAACAGCCTTTTTTATGGAAAATAAATTTTTGACAAATGAGATTGGTGCCCCTGTTACCGACAACACTAATTCACTTACAGCCGGGGAGCGTGGTCCAGTGCTTCTTGAGGATAATTGGTTGCTCGAGAAACTTGCACATTTCGACCGAGAGGTAATACCCGAAAGGCGTATGCATGCGAAGGGTAGCGGAGCCTTCGGAACATTCACTACCACACATGATGTAACTCTCTACACTTGTGCGTCTGTTTTTTCGCAGATAGGCAAGAAAACAGATGTCTTTGTGCGTTTTTCAACCGTTGCCGGTGAGCGTGGCGCAGCCGATGCCGAGCGTGATATTCGTGGTTTTGCCGTTAAATTTTATACAGATGAAGGTAATTGGGATTTAGTTGGAAACAATACACCTGTATTCTTTCTCCGTGACCCTCTACAATTCCCCGACCTTAACCATGCAATCAAACGCGACCCGCAGACCAATTTGCGTTCACCGCAGAGTAATTGGGATTTCTGGACAATGCTGCCCGAGGCTTTGCATCAGGTTACAATTGTAATGTCCGACCGTGGCATACCGGCATCGTATCGTCACATGCATGGCTTTGGCTCACACACATACAGCCTGGTAAATGCTGCAGGCAATAGGGTTTGGGTAAAATTTCATTTTCGGACAGAGCAGGGAATAAAGAATCTGAGTAACGCCGAGGCTGCATCAATAATAGCCAAGGATAGGGAAAGTCATGGGCGAGACCTCTTCAATACAATAGAAAAAGGCGATTTTCCACGCTGGAAACTCTATTTTCAGGTGATGACCGAAGAACAGGCTGCAAAATACAGGGAGAATCCGTTTGATATTACAAAAGTGTGGAGCCATAAGGATTTTCCACTCATAGAGGTTGGTGTGCTTGAATTGAATCGTAATCCGCAGAATTATTTTGCCGAAGTTGAGCAGGCGGCATTCAACCCGGCTCATATCGTTCCGGGACTAGGACTTTCGCCCGATAAGCTACTCCAGGGTAGGCTTTTCTCATACGGTGATGCACAACGCTATCGTCTTGGTGTGAACCATGACCAGATACCTGTTAACAAGGCAAAGTGTCCTGTACATAGTTTTCACCGTGACGGTGCAATGCGCGTAGATGGCAACAGTGGTGCTACAAAGGGTTATTCGCCAAACAGTATCGGTGAATGGAAGACTACACCGGCAATGTATGCGCACTCGGCTGTTGCAGGAGAGTCTATGCGTTATAATCCATACGAAGACCGCAGTGATGATTGCTTCTATCAGCCTGGTAATCTCTATCGTCTCATGACCGAGGAGAAACGCCGGCTTCTTATAGAAAATACAGCGACTGATATAATGCCTGTTACAATGAATATAAAGTACCGTCACGCGGCTCATTGCTACCTTGCCGACGAAGAGTATGGCAAGCGCCTTGCAGATGCTTTAGAGCTGGATTTTAAGGAGGTTGAGAGGCTTGCGGCAATGAGTGAGAAGGAACGGCTTGCGACTACTGCTACTAAATAAAAAAATCGGCTTAAGCCGATTTTTTTATACCCTTTATCATGTAATATGCTCCTGTAATTATTAGTGGAATACTCAACCACTGTCCCATTATCAATGTCATTCCATTTTCAAAATCCACCTGATTCTCTTTTATGAACTCTACAAAGAAACGGAATGTAAATATTGTAAAAAGGCAATATCCCATAAACAATCCTGTACCGATTTTTGCCTTATATTTCTTGTAAAGCAACAAACCGAACAAGAATATTATAAAGTAAGCAATAGCCTCGTATAGCTGGGCGGGGTGGTGGGGAACCGTTTCTCCCGCTTGCACAAATATTACCCCCCATGGAAGATCGGTTTCGGTACCTATGATCTCACTGTTCATAAAGTTACCAATGCGCACCATTGCCGAAAAGAAAGGAGCTGCAATTGCAATATTGTCAAGTGTCCACACCATTTTAAGCTTTGTTTTGCGCACATATAGCAGCAAAGCTATAATTACACCGATAACTCCACCATGGCTTGCAAGTCCGGAGTATCCTGTGAATTTACCGTCTTTGAATGGCAGAATTATATCAAGCGGATTGCTTAAATACCTTTCGGGTTCGTAAAAAAGGCAATGTCCAAAGCGTGCACCAATTAGAATACCTAAAAAGCAGTATAGAAAAAGGGGATCAAAAAGCTTTTCGTCAACATTCTGTTTTTTGTAAAGTTTCTTTACAATTAGATATGCGCCCAAAAGACCTATTACCCAGCAGAGAGAGTAATAGCGTACAGCAAAACCGGAAATTGAGAAAAGGACTGGAGACGGATCCCAAACTATAGCACTTGGTGTCATTGCATCACTTTTTATACATTAAAACGGAAGTGCATGATGTCACCGTCCTGTACAACATATTCTTTGCCTTCTACAC
>JAFNWA010000102.1 GCA_017383665.1 Bacteroidaceae bacterium
CTTGCAAGCGACCACGCAGGCTACCCGCTCAAGGAGCAGGTAAAAGAGTGGCTCAAGGCATTGGGTTATGAGTTTGTAGACTTCGGCACACACAGCACCGAGAGTTGCAACTACCCCGAGTTTGCACATGCACTTGCAAATGCAATTGAGAACGGTGAGTTTGAGAAAGGTATTGCAATCTGCGGAACCGGCAACGGTATCAACATGACATTGAATCACCACGCAGCAATACGCAGTGCACTCTGCTGGATGCCCGAGATTGCAGCACTTGCACGCCAGCACAACGATGCCAATGTAATGGTAATGCCCGGACGCTTCATTGCTACCGACAGCGCAAAGGAGTGTGTTGAGACATTCTTGAACACAGAATTCGAGGGCGGTCGTCACCAGGCACGCATCGATGCTATTCCTGTAAAATAAAACAAATATACCTTATTATATAAGGCGCACTCTTCAACGGAGTGCGCCTTATATTTTTTGTCTTGAACAGAATCCACCAGCACTTGTCACATAGTAACAAACAGTAAACCCATCAATATTCATTATATACTCACAGAAGAGTTATTTTTAAACAGCAATTTTTCATTTTATACATTTTTATAGTTAAATAAAGACTTTTACAAATCCATAATTGCACAAATCATATACTTTTGTGCAACAAACCCAAATAAATGGGATTTAATTGTAAAAGTAAAAACCAACATTTATTACTATGAAAAAGTTTTTTGCAACAATTGCATTGTCATCACTTGCACTCTCAACATTTGCAGGTGGTCTTCTAACAAACACCAACCAACATTCAGCATTCGTCCGCAACCCTGCACGCTATGCATCACTTGAGACAGACGCCATCTACTTCAACCCTGCAGGTACCGCATTCTTCAGTGAGGGTTGGAGAATCTCGGCAAACTGGCAGATGGTATGGCAAAACCGCGACATCACAAGCCACATCGACAACAGGAACTACGGTGCCAAGATATATGTTCCCGTGATGCCAAGTATCATGACATCATACACAACCGGCAAATGGAGTTTCAGTGGTTTCTTCGGTATAACAGGTGGGGGAGGTAACGCACAGTTCAACGACGGATTGCCAATGTTCAACACCCTTGGCAACGGTTTCAAGGCACTTCTTCCAGCAGTTACAGGTGCAATGGCAACCAGCGATGCCTATTCATCGTTTGAATCTACACAATATGTATTCGGCCTTCAGTTAGGTGCAGCTTACAGAATCACAGACAACTTCTCAGCCTATGTAGGTGTACGCGGCAACTACACTTCTGCAAGCTATAACGGTGGTATCTTCTTCGATGCAGCAAATACAAGCGGCGCCATGAAAGTATCTCCACTCTCGCTCGACCTTGCACAGAGCGGCATATCGTTCACCCCAATCATCGGTTTTGACTACAAGGTAGGCAACTTCAACTTTGCCGCGAAATATGAGTTCATGGCAGTGACAACCCTCAAGAACAAGACAAACAATTTGGGTATCTTTGGCGAGAACTACAACAACGGCGTTGCGGCTGCAGGCGAGGCTATAGGAACAAAGGTATATACCGCAGCATACCAGCAGGCACTGTCACAGCGCGTAACTCCCGATGTGGCAGCACAAGTTGCAGCACAGACCGCTGCACAGGTTGCAGGCAGCGCAGGCGGCACATTGGGCATGCTCTCAACACTTGAGAACGGCAAGACACTGCGCAACGACACACCGGCACAGCTCTCATTGGCAGCATCATGGCAGGCAACATCATGGTTGCAGGCAATGGTAAGTGCAAACTACTATTTCGACAAGGATGCAACAGTGCAGTCACTCCTTGGCGGTGCCGACAACAATACCAGCCTTTCGGGCAACACATACGAGGTTGCAGCAGGTCTCGAGTTCAAGGTATGCAAGAACCTCCTTCTCTCGGCAGGCGTGCAGTACACCGACTTTGGTATAACAAACGAGTACACAAGCGACCTCAACTTCAACAACGACTCGTTCATGACAGGTCTTGGTGGCAAATACAGCATCAACGAGAACTGGGACATCAATGCCGGATTCTGCTTTGCAGTATATAAGGACGACAACAACACCCTAAAGGCTGCTACATATAAGAGAGATACCTATAACGCAACAATCGGTGTTGACTTCAAATTCTGATAATTTTATAGTATTTAAACAAAAAATCTCACGGACAATTCTCCGTGAGATTTTTTTGTTATTCTATAAACACATTATCAGCACTGTGCCATGCCACCGCCAAGATTCGGCAAGTTCACCTGTTCAAACTTATAACCAAGACGCTTGAGTTCAATAGCCGCACCAATGCGGAACATTACTTTAACAACCCTTGCAAATACATGGAATGCCATTGGTGACTGCGGTTCGATCCTCTCGCGGCGAATAAGCGTCAAAGCCAGCTCGCCCAAACGACGCATCATCTCTTCAATACCCTTTGCCTCGCGCGATTCAAGATGAAAACCAATGATGTCACGGACAATATGTTCATCCATATCATCAAATCCCTGTTCACCACAGTAACTCTTGTATTCATCTTTAGAGTGGGCAGTCCAATCCTCATCCCATTGATGCGCCACAGCCATGCCAATATAACCGGCCCAAGCAATGGCAACCGTTGGATAATCCGCTATATTGGGAACAGCATCAGCGACATACTCAGGTGCGAGGTCATGCCAACGCGCATCAATATCATCAGTAGCAAGCAATGTACCCTCAAGCACCTTATATTGCGTGCACAACCTCAATAACTCATCGGTTATGCGACTCTCAAAATTCTCTAAAAAAACTTTATTCACCATATACCTCTATAATTCCTCTTTCAGCCACTTTTCAACATCAACATCTTTGAATGACTTTATAAAATCATTTGCCACACGGGCATCGGCAAAAGTAAACACCTTACCAAGAATACCCAATGACACAACATACTCCTCTTCTTGCCACCTTATCTTGCCTATGGTAAAGACACCATAACTCTCCAGCACAAGCATACTGTTGAGCATATTCTTCACAAAACGAGGATCCGTTGCCGTTTTGGCAAAATCTGTTCCTGCTATACCCGGCAAAAGATTCCCGGACTTTATCTCCTGTGCCACCACTGTTGACAAAGAATTCACATGGTCAGCCTTCTCTGGTTTCGTTTTTGAACATATCAACCCTCCTACAAGGATAAAGACCGCTAGATATAACAGAGATTTCATAGCCTCACCTTTTTATCTGTTTGCAATACGCGCGATATATTTGCCTATTATATCGAACTCAATGTTCACGACAGTACCCACCTCAATAGTGTGAAAGTTCGTATGCTCAAATGTATAAGGTATAATCGCAACCGAGAACGAATCATCAGTAGGCTCACACACCGTCAGGCTCACACCGTTCACAGTAACCGATCCCTTATCGACAGTCAGATAACCCTTTGCAGCCATTGCTGCATCATTGGCATAGCGGAAAGTAAAATACCAGCTGCCATCGGCATCCTTCACCGACACGCACTCGGCTGTTATATCCACATGTCCCTGAACAATATGTCCGTCAAGCCTGCCGTTCATCTTCATCGAGCGCTCCACATTCACCTTGTCGCCCACATTAAGACGACCGATGTTCGAACGCTCAAGTGTCTCACTCATTGCAGTGACCGTATATTCATCGCCCGTGATATCCACTACAGTGAGACACACACCATTGTGCGCCACGCTCTGGTCAATCTTCAGTTCATCCACAAACGAGCATGTCAATGTCAAGTGCAAGTTACCCTGCTCACGCACCAACTTGCGCACAGTCGCAAACTCTTCTACTATACCCGAAAACATAATACTTATTTTTGACTTTAATAAATTAACACCATCACATTGCCCCCTCGCAGCATCATCCTCTCCATCAATGTGCATTTTCAAATCCTTGTAAAGATAGTACTTTATTTACAGTTAAGCAAAAAAATGATGGCGACTTTAACACAAGCCACCATCATATACGAAAAGAAATTCAATAGCGCATGAAAATGAATAAAAAGCGAAAGGCTTTTAGTC
>JAFNWA010000103.1 GCA_017383665.1 Bacteroidaceae bacterium
AACACCAATTGGCAAGTTTATATCGCTGTCTATTTTTAATCTTGGAATACTTCCATACGCATGCTCAACAAGTGTTTTACCAGTTATTATCTGGCTTATTGAGTTGGTTATAAATGAGATTAGATTATAGTTTGTTGAGATATTTTCTGTGCTCATATAATAACCAGTAAGATTTAGTTCAGATGCATTACGAACAACAAGATCGTTACGATAAAATTCTGTTACTCCGTTTATCTGCCTTATTGCAGTAGGATAACCGTCTTCTGTTATTATTCCTTTTGCAATAACAGGAGAAGTAGAAGTAGACAGATTAAATATTATGTCCTCATTCTTGCTCTACAAGAATGCATATTGGTTTGTTTGGGCATATATTGTGCTGTACATTATGGCACCAATGCTGAATGCTTTTATTGAAAAGAGTGACAAGCAGACTTTAAAACGATTTTTAGTCTTGTTTTTTGTTATACAGACCATTGCATCAATATTTGCAAATGTCGGTTTTTATAAAGCAGGGTATGATCCTTTATCATTTATTGGTTTGTACCTATTAGCAAGATACTTTAGACTTTACAAAGAAAACAGCTGTAAATACATATATCTTTTCATCTTTGCACTTTGTGTATTATTAAATACCCTTGCTTGCTTTCTGCCTCCATTTATCGGATTAAGCAATGGATTTATGTTTAACATTGCATATATGTATACAAACCCTTTGAATATCATTGGTGCACTTAGTCTTTTGCTCTTCTTTACAAAATTGGACTTCAAAAGCAGAGCAGTGAATTACATTGCTACATCTTGTTTTGCTGTATATCTACTACATATGCATTTCTGCGTAAGAGGTTATTATATTGACACAGCGAAAGAACTATACTATAAATTCTCGGGGATTTCCTATTTTGCTACAATCATAACTCTATTTGTTGCTGTGTTTATAGTATCTATAATATTGGACAGAATAAGAATTATCTGTTTCAACTATCTGTGGAATAAATACGAGAAAAGGAAACACCAATGACCACTCTTGACAACATCCTTGACTTTACAGGCAGAGAGAAGTTCTATCGCTTTGGTAATGCCGACGGCAAGTATTGGATTGTGCCGGCACGGGGCATGCGCACTGCGCTGAACCTGTACCAGCCAAGCGGCATAAAGGGCAAGATGGTAAAGGCATTGCTGCCCTGCCTGCATTGGATAGCTCCGGTGCGCAAAGCTATAAAAGCACAGACCATAAACTGCAGACTCTGCAACGAGCTACATAGCCTACTTTGCAAGCTGTTCGGTGTGCAGGGAATTGAGTTCGCGATATTCGAGGGAACGCCAAGCGTGCACCAGAAGATTACGATGCAGTTGAGCCGGGGAAACAGGATTCTGGGATACTGCAAACTTACCGGGAGCAACGATATAAAGGCATTGTTCGAGAAGGAGTGCAATACGCTTGAAAGGCTTTGCCAATGTGGCGTTACAGGCATTCCAAGGGCACTCTACTGCGGCACATTGAGTGGTGGCACGCACATATTTGTACAGAGCACCGGGAAGAGCGCGTCGTCGAAAGTTATCCATGAATGGGGAACAATGCACGACGAATTCACCCGGATGTTGCAGGAAAAGACAAGAGTGGTGCTGCCGTTTGAAAAGAGTGACTATTACAGCACTATCGCAAAACTTGAGCAACACCTTGATTGGTTGCCAACGAACATTTACAGCGATGTGGTTGCAAAGGCAATTAAAAGCACAAAAGAAAAATATTGTGGCAAGCAGACCGAGTTCTGCGCTTTCCATGGCGATTTCACACCATGGAACATGTTCGCTAACGGCAAGGAACTTTTTGTATTTGACTTTGAATATGCAGCAATGAGTTACCCGGCAGGGCTTGACCGATACCATTTCTTCACACAGACCGCTGTGTTTGAGAGACATTGGAGTGTGGATGAGATTTCCACATACATGGAGAGCTATGCCGGCAGGTGGATTGACAAGGAACTTTATGCAATGTATCTGCTCGATGTCATCTCGCGCTTTACAATGCGCGAGGGTGGCAAAGTGACTGGCGAAGCGGCAAAACCGTTTGTACTATGGGGCAAGTTACTTGAGAAACTGATTTAATATGAATTTGGATAATACCCCTCCGGTCTGAAGACCACCTCCTCTACAGGGGAGGAATTAAAAAGGAAAACAATTTGCTCCTCTGTAGGGGAGCTGTCCGCAAGGACTGAGGGGTAAAATAGTCAATATGGGCACCGAGAAATATAATCCGTTATACAACAATAAGAACCTTAAAGAAAAAAGAAAAGAACTGCGTTCCAACTCAACATCAGCCGAGGCGATCTTATGGAAAATGTTGAAAGGAAAACAAATTGAAGGGAAAAGATGGAGAAGACAGTTTTCTATTGGTAATTATATAATTGATTTCTACTGCCCCGAAATTAAGCTAGGGATTGAACTTGACGGCAATGAGCACTATACAGTTATTGGAAAATTCAATGACGAACGAAGAGAAGAAGATCTAAATTCTTTAGGAATAAAAATTATAAGATTTGAAAATAAAGACATATGGTGCTCTACAGAGC
>JAFNWA010000104.1 GCA_017383665.1 Bacteroidaceae bacterium
AGCTGATTCCAGTATTTCTTGTTCATGTGCCATGCCGGCGCAATCTGAGGGTAACGGTCGCGCAACTCAATGGCATAGTCGGCATCGCACTTCACACAGAACCACTTTGTGTTCTCAAGGTCGGTGATGGCAAAGATTTTGTTCTCCACCCTGAATGCCAGTGTCGTCTCGTCAAAGGGGAAATCCTCGGTGGCGTTTGGCTTGCTAAGGCAATATATGCGTGCGTCTTCAATATTCATGGTTCATGTGGTTTTTACCATTCGGGGTAGAATGCGTCCTCAATGTGTTCAATTCTGTATGGCTCGCTGTTGCCTATTACGGTTATTATATCGAAGCGGAACTTCAGGTCAATGTTGTATTTGCGTATGTAGGCCTGCGCCGCCGATATAAGCAACTTTATTTTTTTCTCATCAACGGCATCGTAGGCATTGCCATATTCCTCGCTTGTGCGGCTCTTTACCTCAACAAAAACAAGCACATTTCGCTCTTGTGCAATGATGTCAATCTCCTTGTGTCCACTGCGCCAGTTATGGTGATGTACGGCATAGCCTTTGTCGAGCAGGAAACGCGACGCAAGCATCTCGCCCTTGCCTCCAAGTAGGTTGTGTTGTGCCATATTGCTGTTGTTTAATGCTATTTTGACATTTTCATAGCGAAGATACTGCATGAAAGGTTTAAAAGCAAATGAAAAACTTGCATTTGCTCCAAAGTTGGATTATTTTTGCACACGACAACAAATAATGTACTCAAATGAGCGCAAAGAAAGCAAAATCTCCCAAAGCAACAACGGCACGCACACAGCCTGTGCGTCATTCGCGCGTGGTGTGCCTGGTGAGCGATGAGGAGATGAAAATCATTGACGACTACCTCAAGAAGTACCGTATCAACAACAAAAGTAACTGGATGCGTGAGACACTGTTGTCATTCATTTACAAGAACCTTGATGAGGATTATCCAACACTCTTTGGGGAACACGATATGCGCCGATAATAAATCGACAACGATGACCGATACCGACTATATGAAGATGGCGCTTGCCGAGGCGCAGAAGGCATTTGACGAGGACGAGGTGCCCATTGGTGCTGTCATCGTGTGCAAGGGGCGTGTCATTGCCCGCGCGCATAACCTCACCGAGATGCTCAACGATGTCACTGCTCATGCCGAGATGCAGGCCATCACTGCCGCAGCATCAAATATCGGCGGCAAGTATCTAAATGACTGTACACTCTATGTAACCGTTGAACCGTGCCCCATGTGTGCGGGCGCGATAGCATGGGCACAGATGGGTAGAGTGGTGTATGGTGCCGAGGACGAGAAACGCGGCTATCACCGTTATGCCCCGGGTGTCATGCACCCCAAGACCGAGGTTGTGAGCGGCATCTGTGCCGACGAGGCCACAGTGCTGATGAAGAGGTTCTTTGCAAGCAAAAGATAAAAGCAAGTCTAGGATTTTTAGTTATACAAGACAAGCGGAAGGCTGAGCCTTCCGCTTGTCTTGTTATATGATAATTGCAATTCTTAATCCTTTGTCAAGACCCAACCGTCGGTTTGGGTGACGCCAATTTCAAATGCAATGCAGTTGAGGCTTATTGCGTTTACAATGCCACCGTTGACATTGATGGCGATTCCTGATGAAATGGCATAGTCGTAGGCCTTGGCAATGACAATGCCGTCGTTGATGGTGAAACAGTCGGCCTGGATAGCGCGGCTCTTCTTGTCGTCCTCAATCTCGGTGTAGTCCTCGGCAGCTGCAATCATGGTTACCTCGCCGCTGTTGACGGTGACATAATTGTCGCAGTTGATGGCCTTTGCTCCCTTGCCCTTGCAGTCGATGGCAACCTTGCTGTTTGATATTGTAATATTGCCGGCGCACTTTATACCGCCTGCCGATGTCTCGTCGCTTGAAACTGTGCCATTAGCAAAGCCTGTGAGTTTGCCGCCGCTGAAAGTGGCGTCGCCGTCGCAGTTGATAATCTTTGAACCGTTGCCACCAACGGTTGCCTCAATGATGCCGCCACTCTGGGTGTAGTTGCGTGTGGTCTGTATTGCCGAGCTCTTCTCGCCTGTGGTGGTGAGCTTGATGTAGCCACCTTTTATATATGCGTCGGGGATTACGGCTGGGTCGTTCTCTTCATACTCTACCTTGATGGCTTCGCCACCCGATGTGATGTCGAGTTTGCCGGCCTCGATGGTGAGAGTGCCCTCTGTACACTCGATGCCGTTGCTTGTGGCATTGATGTTGATGGTGGGCGAATATGCCTCGGCGCGGCCAATGATGAACTTTTCCTTTGTGCGGAATCCGTCCTTGGCTGCAGAGAGGATGTTTATGTTGCCGCCACGCACCATAATGTAGTCGTCGCTACATATTGCATGGCCGCCATGGCTTGTTACATTGAGTATGCCGGTTCCGTTGGTGTAGCCGTCAAAAATCAACTGGCCTTCGCTGAAAAGTGTTCCCTTCTGGTCCTCCTCCTCGCCATTGCTGTCAACAACCGGCGCGTTGTATGTCGCACCGTCGCATAGGGTGTTTGTTGTGCCGTTTACGATTGATGCATAGACGGTCTTTCCGCTCTGTATGTTGATGGCAGGGCCTGCGGGGTTGGTGAGGGTTAGGCCGCCGAACAGCAAGCGGAATTTCTTTTCGCTGTATATCTTGAACGAACCGTTGCTGCATGTGCCCTTGAGCTGGTAACCGATTTTGCCAATTGTGGAGTTGATGACAATGTGGCCGCCATTTATGGTGGCTGTGATACCGCTTGGCAAAGAAGATGTCTTTACGCCTGTCTCGCTGAATGTGATTGTGATGATGCGTGATGTGGAGTAGTTTTCGACAAAATCGCCATACTCGTCGGCAAGTTCGTCGGTGGGTACGGGTTGTGTTATCTCGTTGAAATTCTCCTTGTCGGCTGCATCAAATGTCACAGTGGGGTTGGTGTTGGGAATCAACTCTGTGCCGTTGTTTGATACGGGCGCGATGTTGGTTATCTTGCTTGTGGCGAACTGGCTCCACATGCGGTCTCCAAGCTCAATGTATATGACTTCCTCGCTTTCCTCGAAGCATATATCGCCTGCTTTTTTGGTGTCAATGGCCTGGTAGGTGCCGTTGCTGTTGTTTACATACAACACCTGTGCTTGCGTAAAAGATGCTGCAAGCACCCCAATAAATAATAGTGCCTTTTTCATCTTTTTATTATTTTGGTTGTTTTTTCGTTCGCTTTAACAATGTATATGCCTTGGGGAAGGCCTGCGATACTTATCGTCTCGCCTTGGGCATTTATGCGCCTGATAATCATCTGCATGCCTGTAAGGTTGTATATTGCAACAGTAGAACCGGCCTCGCTGTTAATTGCTATTTCGTCATAAGAGAGGTATTCCACAAAGTTGCCGCTCTGTGCTTTTATGTCGGCAATTGAAGAAAGGTCGCTGAAGTAGATGCGCTCAATGTCGCCCATTGAGGTGCTGCTCATTGTACCATCGGTCTGCTCAATGTTCACGGTGGTACCGTCGAATGTGATTTGCTTGAGGTCTTCAAGGGTGATGACCTGGTCTTCTTGTCTGGTGGTTTCCACAACCATGTGCTGTGCTGTGGCTGTGCCGGCAATCGCAAGCAATGATATTATGAACAATAGTTTTTTCATAGTCGATATTTTAGAGGTCTATAGAGTATTCCAAACCAATGGCATGGCCTTTTGGCTCGTCGTCGTCATTGGCATCCTGATAGAGATAATACAATGATATTGAGTTGTCCTTGTTTATCTTGTAGCTTGCGCCAATGCGATAGCGCAGTTTGTCGCATCCCTTCCACTTGTCGAGACGACTGTAGAGCTCAACCGATGCAAATGGGTTTACCTTGCAGTTGGGGATGTCGTACTTTACATTCACGCGTGAACGCAAGGTGAGGTTGTGCTTTGCATCCTTTTCCTCTAAGGCTGTTTCTTCAAACAACTGATAAGAATTGGGATCTAAGTCAGCACCTGTTGCAGATTTATATTCATATTTTGTTTCGTTTGTTGTGGCTGCACATGTGTGGGTATATTGCAGGCGTTCACGCAAACCGAATTCAAAGCGGCCGACCTTGTACTCGCCGCTAATTGTTGCATAGACGCGGTTACGTATTACCCAATAGTCGTGATCAAAATTCTTATTTTGTCCAATAAAAATATCATCTACCAACACGGAGTCTTTGAGTTTTATCTCCTCGGGCTTGTGGGTGTACATGAAACTGTAACCGACATTGGCCTTCAACCATTTCAGTATCTTGTATTCCACTTTAACGCCAATGGCTGCACGCTCTACATTGTTTACAAAATCGTATGTGCGGAACTCGGCGTCGCCGACAATCTTGAACTCCTTGTTGATTTTCTTGGAAGCCTCAACTGTTGTCCAAATACCGAACTCATCATCAACAGACTGTGCGTTGGCATTGCATAGCGGTGCGAGCATGAACATTGCAATGAGCAATGATATTATGCTTTTATTCTTTAAGTTTGTATTCATCTGTCGGGGTTTTAAGGGTTGTATCTACTGAATTGCTGGCTTCGTTACTTTTGTAATACATCTTTACAATTGCCGCATCCTTCAGGAAGTCAATGGCGCCTACTTCAACTTTTATGATTTTGAGCCCGGTACGCTTTTCAAGGTCGGCAATAAGATCCTCGCGCTTGTCGGGGGTGATGAGGTTGATGTTGTCATATTTTATCACCTTATAGGAGTAATGGCTGACAAGAAGCTTGCTCTCGCAAATGATGATTGTTGTGATGAAGAGCGCGTTAATGATGATTACCTCTCCAATGCTCAGCTCGCTTATGGTAAGTCCGTTGATTGCGCTCAGGGCAATGATTATGAAGAGGTAGGTCATTTCGCGGATGGCTATCTGTTCTGTGCGGTAGCGTATGATGCTGAACATGGCAAAGAGGCCAAGTGCAATGCCGGCTTTGAGTTTTACGTCACCAAGCACATAGATGAGCATGAAGGTGCTTATGGCAATGAGTATGTATGTGAAGAAGAACTCACCGCGCTTACATTTGGGGTAGTAGAGCCAGCGTACCACAATCATTATGGCAATGAAGTTTATCAGGAATGCAATCAGCAGATTTCTGACATGCTCGGTGTCAATTAGTTTGCTGCTTTGACGCTTTTCCTTGATTTCGACACCCATTTTTTCATTATTCTCATCATCAAGGTCTAATCCGTAATTTGTCGCAGCGTTTTTTTTATTGTTGTTCTTTGCAACCGGAGTCTCAACCTCTGTGGCTGCGGTTACAGCATCGACTGGTGCGGCTGTCGCTTCGGAATTTGTGGCAACTCCGTTTTCTACAACGGCGGTCTGTGGTGTGGTTGCAGCGCTTGCATCTGTGAATGCAAGCATTACAAGGGTCAATAGCAGTAGTGTCGTAATTCTTTTCATATTATGGTTTTTTGTTTTATCGGTTGTTTTCCATTTTTCCAATCATTGTCATGCGTTCCTTGAAGTTGTTGCTTTTCAGCCTGTTGTTGGTTAGGGCGCTTCCTATGCAGTATTTGCTGAACCCGGAACGCTTTATGCGGACTTCGCGCAGGATGTCGAGCGCCGGGGAGGGAACATTGCCGTCCCGTTTCAGTTCGATAATTGCCACTCGTTGCAATTGGTCGCGTCCATCGCTCTTAAGATGGTGAAAACGCAGATTGAAGTCGATGGTCAATCTTTCTGTCTTGTCAAAATTTACAAGCGTTATGCGGTTGAACCAATTCTCTATGACCGGTGATATCTCGTCAATGGCATACCATGCGTGCTTTGCCATGAATGGCACGACGGTGTCACGCTCGTCGTGTAGTGTATTTGTTTTTCCAATTGGAATGCGCTTTTTCTTCGTGCGTCCGTGGTTGTTCTTGTTCTTGATTTCAAAAAAGGTGTCATCATTGTCCATGTATGTGCGTACACGGATTTTCTCCCTCACTTGACGGCCTGCATGATGCATGCTGTACATTTGATAGTCATCGGTGTCGTAATATGTAGTGTGGTAACTTGCAATGCGCTTGCCGTCAATGTCTTGAATGTAGTATTTGCCATGAACGGCTGCAAGAAACCGGTGTAACTGCTCAATGGTGGCAACGAACTTTGTGTCAGTCCTGTTCATTAACTTTATGCCCGACATCTCTGCGAGTGTTATTGGGGGCAGTGTCAATGTCTTTTCTATAATTTTGTTCATTGTAACCTAATGAGTTTTCTATTCTTTGCGAAAATAATCAAAATTATTTAAAATGCAACAAACTTTCTCCTCTTTTCGCTCATGTTTTATACGAAATGGATGTTTTAAAAAGTCAAATGGTTTTGTGTTCTGCTGCGAATTATGTATCTTTGATACCGGACTTTATACTATAGCTTATGACAGGAATAGATGTCAAGGAGGTAATCGACCGTTATTATCCTAACGAAAATGAACTGAAAAATATTTACATGATACATGCCGTAAAGGTGACCGAAATGGCTCTTGAAATGGCGCGGAAACATCCTGAACTCAATATTGATTTGCAGTTTGTCGAAGAGGCGGCGATGTTGCATGATTTGGGCATTTTCCTCACAGATGCACCGCGCATATATTGCTATGGCAAAGAGAGTTATCTGTGTCATGGCTATCTTGGTGCCGAGTTGTTGAGGGGGTTGGGATTTGAGCGTCATGCAAGGGTATGCGAGCGTCATACAGGTACCGGGCTTACTAAAGAGCTGATATTGGATAATGGATGGAATTTACCGGTAAAGGATTTTGTCCCGGAGACAGTCGAGGAACAGCTGATATGTTTTGCCGACAAGTTTTACTCCAAAACAAAATTCCTTGAAACTGCGCGTACATTTGAGCAGGTGCTGGAGAGTATGGCAAAGATTTCGGATGAATCTGTGAGCAAAGTAAAACAGTGGGCAAGCATGTTCATGTGATTCATTGTAAACTGCGCTTCTGTTTTTCTTCGCGCGCGTGGTATTTTTTTAACATGTTTTTATACTAAAATTAAAAAATACTGCTTTTTATTTCGTAATTTTGCCAATTGTATTGATGGATTGACAAATGAGGCATAAGACAATAGGTTTCCTGATGACGGTTTTGTTGCTGGTAGTTGTTTCTTGGAAAACATCTGCCCGCGATTTCTCGTTGAACGGTCAGCTCTCTTTTTGCTTTGTGCAGGATTCCTTGAGTGTGGATTCCGCTGCGGTTGCAGATTCTGTCTCTGTTGCCGAACCTCAAAAGGATGCCCTTGATGCACCGGTGTACTATGAGAGTACAGACTCAATGGTGTGGTCTAATGATGGAAATGCATTCCTGTATGGTGATGGCAAAGTCGTGTATGACAAGATTGAATTGACAGCAAATGTCATTTCAATGAATATGGATAGTAGTCTTGTCCACGCAAATGGTAGGCTTGACTCGTTGGGAGTAATGAGCGGTTTGCCTGTGTTCGTTGATGGTGGAACACCATACGAGTCGGACAAGATGAGCTATAACTTCAAGACTCGTAAGGGTTTTATCAGCAATGTATATACCCAACAGGGTGATGGCTTCATCATGGGTGGCAAAGCAAAGAAAGATTCCACAAATGTCTTTTACTCGCAGGATGGTATGTACACCACATGTGATGCCGAACATCCGCACTTCTATATAAAATTGACTCGTGCTAAGGTTCGTCCCAAGAAGGATGTTGTTTCCGGTCCGCTTTATCTGGTGGTAGGGGATGTGCCACTGCCTTTGGCATTGCCTTTTGGCTTTTTCCCCTTTACAAGCAGTTACTCGTCCGGTATAATAATGCCTACATATGGCGATGAGACGGAACGAGGTTTCTATTTGCGTGATGGCGGATACTATTTTGCTATAAGTGACAAATTTGACTTGCGTCTCACAGGTGAGATATTTACCAAGGGTTCTTGGGGTGTAGGTGCTGCATCGACATATGCAAAACGCTATAAGTTCTCCGGTAATTTCAATTTCAGTTATCTGGTGACAAAGACAGGAGAAAGGGGATTGCCCGATTATGCTGTAGGTAAGAACTTTAGAGTGATGTGGAGTCATAGGCAGGATCCTAAGGCTTTCCCTAACAGCAATTTCTCTGCGAGTGTGAATTTCTCAACCGCAAATTATGAGCGTTCAAACTTGAACAGTCTCTATAATCCGTCGCTGAGTTCGCAGAGTATGAGAACTTCAAGTATAAGTTTTTCTCATACATTCCAGTCGATCGGTCTCACCCTGTCAACAAGCATGAACTTGTCACAGAATGTCCGGGATTCGATTATCTCGATGAACTTGCCAAGCCTTAATGTGTCTTTGTCAAAGAAGTATCCTTTCAAACGCAAGAAGAGGAAGGGCGATGAGCGTTGGTATGAAAAGATTTCACTCTCTTATAGCGGTCAGTTAAGTAACAGCATAACAGCCAAGGAGTATAATATCATCGGTTCGAATCTGTTGACTGATTGGAACAATGGAGTGAAGCATAATATCCCCATCAGTGCAACTTTCCAACTGTTTGACCATATAAACATTACTCCAAGCTTCAATTATACAGAGCGCTGGTACTTTAGAAAAGTGAACCAGTCGTGGAATGATGTTACAAATAGTGTCGTGAGGGATACGGTTGCCGGCTTTCATAGGGTTTACAACTACAACCTCTCGGTTTCGGCCAATACGACTCTTTACGGTTTCTATAAACCGGCAAGTTTTATAAAGAACAGTCGCATACACACGGTGCGACATGTATTCAAGCCTTCAATATCATTCAGCTATGCCCCGGATTTCGGACATGAACGATACGGGTATTACGAGACATATGTTTATACTGATGAAAATGGCGAGGCCAGAACTGTCGAGTATTCGCCCTATCAGGGTGCTATGTATGGAATCCCGTCAAAGGGGCAGACCGGTAGTGTTTCATTCAATGTGAGCAATAACCTTGAGATGAAATGGCGTACAAAGAATGATTCATTAAAGAAGGTGAGCCTGATTGATGAGATAGGTGCTTCTCTCTCGTATAATCTTGCTGCAAAAACAAAGCCGTGGAGTAACCTTTCAACGCGCCTCAGATTGAAACTGACCAAGAATTATACCTTTAGTTTCAATGCAACCTGGGCAACTTATGCCTATACCTTTAATGACCGTGGTCAAGTGGTTGTGGGTGACAGAACGGAGTGGTCATACGGTCGTTTTGGCCGTTTCCAGGGTATGAGTCAGAACTTGTCATATACATTTAACAACAAGACTTTTATAGAACTCTGGGACAAGCTCACCGGCAAAAAGAAGAAGGAGGAGGAAGAGACTGTCGGCGAGAATGTGCCTGTTGATGAAAAAGCCTCCATGCCCAAAAATGAAAACAAGAAAGCCGGTAGGACGAAAAGTGCTGAGAATGCCGCTGTTGATGAAGATGGATATATGCCGTTTAAATTCCCATGGAACTTGACGCTGTCGTACGGTATCACAATGGGTGAGGACAGAAGTGCTGATATCAATATCAAGACAATGCGCTATCCATATAAATTTACACAGAATCTAAATATCTCCGGCAACATAGGTATATCGGATAATTGGCGTATAAACTTTACATCGGGATATAACTTTGAACATAAGGCCCTGACTACAACAACGCTGAATATTTCCCGTGATTTGCACTGTTTTGAGATGTCGTGTGGTATTGTACTTGCGCCATACACATCGTTTAATTTCAGCTTCAGGGCTACTGCGCAAATGCTTGCTGATGTTCTTAAAATTGACAAGCGAAGCAGCCAAAGCTCGAATATACAGTGGTATAATGACTAATCCCGCTCACGCGGCATTGCCGTGGAACGGGATTGACTGTTTTTGCTTTACCAAATGATTTCACTCTTTCCTTGTTCGCGCAAGTATCTGTTGGCTGTGCTGAAATGGTGGTTGCCAAAGAATCCCTGATAGGCCGACAGTGGTGAGGGGTGGGGTGATGTGAGTACAAGATGTTTGCCGCGATCAATGAATGCGCCTTTCTTTTGTGCGTAACTTCCCCACAATATAAAGACAATGCCTTCACGGCGCGATGCGAGTTCCCGTATGGCCGCATCGGTGAACTCTTCCCATCCTCGTCTTTGGTGCGAACCGGCTTGTGAGGCACGGACTGTCAATGTTGCGTTAAGTAGCAACACGCCTTGCTCACTCCATCTGGTCAAGTCTCCGTCCTCTGGAATGGGTGTGCCCATATCGCTTTCTATTTCCTTGAAGATATTCAACAGTGACGGAGGGAAAGGTATGCCCTTATTAACCGAGAAGCAAAGTCCATGAGCCTGTCCCACACCATGATAGGGGTCTTGTCCCAGGATGACAACTTTTACTTTGTCGAAGGGGCATTTGTCAAAGGCGTTGAATATGAGTTTGGCCGGTGGGTATATTGGAGTTTCACCACTGTACTCCTCTTTGACAAATTGAGTGAGCTTTACAAAATAATCCTTGCTGAACTCGTTGGCAAGAACCTCTTTCCAACTCGGTTCTATTTTTACATCCATATGCTGTTATATGATGGGTATGTTCATTGCTTTGCACTCCTTGCGCATATCTTCCGGCCATATGCTTGACTGTATCTCGCCTATATGTGCTTTTTTTAGCAGCAACATGCAAAGGCGTGACTGACCAATACCTCCTCCGATGCTGAGCGGCAGGCTGCCTTCAAGCATGCGACGGTGAAAATACAGTTCCTTGCGCTCCTCTTTGCCTGTCTCCTTTAATTGATGCAGGAGTGCTTCCCGGTCAACACGGATTCCCATTGATGACAACTCCATGGCCTTGCCAAGTACATCGCTCCAAATCATGAGGTCGCCGTTGAGTCCATAATATCCGTCTTCATTCGGGGTGCTGTAGTCGTCATAGTCCGGAGCGCGGTTGTCGTGTGGCTTTCCGTCTCCAAGTTTGTTTCCGATTCCTATTATAAATACGGCACCGTGTTTTTTTGTAATAGCTTCCTCGCGCTCTTTGGGTGTGAGGTCTGGGTATAACAACCGCAGCTCTTCGCTGTGGATGAACTGGATTTCATTAGGTAGCGATGGCTTTAGCTGTGGGTAACATTCGCTAAGGGTGAATTCTGTGTGTAGAATTGCCGAATATATGTCGCGTACAATGCTGCGCAGGAACTTTGCAGTACGCTCTTCGTTGGTGATTACGCGTTCCCAATCCCATTGGTCCACATAGAGGGAGTGGAGGTTGTCAAGCTCTTCATGAGCGCG
>JAFNWA010000105.1 GCA_017383665.1 Bacteroidaceae bacterium
ATCCTCGATGGCTCAATCGATACAGCTCCTACAAAGACCATCCCACACTTCGACTTTGTTGTTCCAACAGAGTTGCCAGGTGTTGACCCTGCAATCCTCGACCCACGCGACACATATGCTGACGCAGCTCAGTGGGAGGAGAAGGCACTTGATTTGGCTGGCCGTTTCATCAAGAACTTCACCAAGTACACAGGCAATGAGGCTGGTAAGGCTCTCGTTGCTGCAGGTCCAAAGCTCTAATAAACGCTTAAACCTAAATACGGCGTCTGCTCCTTACGGGGCAGACGCTTTTTTGTTCACATACCCACTAAAAACCTTTTAACCTTGCCTACAAGTCATTAACGCACGAAATTTGCGAAATTCGGAATAAAATAGTATTTTTACACGATATTAAGCATTTTACGGAAAATGGCTGTAGAAATAGTAAAAGTCACCACAAAAAAGCAGCTGAAACAATTCATCCGTTTCAACTATGAGCTATACAAAGGCAACCCCTATTTTGTACCCGAACTGTTCGAAGACACAATGGGCACACTGCGCAAGGACCGCAACGCCGCGTTCGAGTTTTGCGACGCCGACTATTTCCTTGCATACCGCGATGGCAAGATTGTAGGCCGCATTGCAGCCATCATTAACCCACGCGCGAACGAGAAATGGGGCTGCAAGGCAGCACGCTTCGGCTGGGTCGATTTCATTGATGACAACGAAGTTGTCGATGCACTATTTGCAACCGCCGAGGCATGGGCGCGCGAGCGCGGCATGACCGAGATACAGGGACCCTTAGGCTTCACAGACTTTGACCCCGAGGGAATGCTCATCGAAGGCTTCGACCGCATGAGCACAATGGCCACCATATACAACCACCCCTACTACCCCAAACACCTTGAGCGTCTGGGATATGTAAAGGATGTCGATTGGGTTGAATTCCTCTTCACGGTACCCGACAAAAAGTGGGAGAAAGCCGAGCGTGTGGCAGCCATCGTAGAGCGCAAGTTCGGGTTGCATGTAGTGAAAGCAAAGTCATGTTCCGAGATAGCGAAACGCTATGGCGACGCCATCTTCGACCTTTGCAACGAGAGCTATTCCGGGCTTTACGGATTCTCTCCGCTCACTCCAAAGCAGATAAAGCAGTTCGTGAAGATGTACCTTCCGTTTGCCGATAAAAGACTGCTCTGCCTTGTCGTTGACAAAGACGACAACCTTGTGGCACTTGGAATAAGTTTATTCTCGCTCTCCGATGCGCTGCGCAAGGCCAAGGGACGCATGTTCCCCTTCGGTTGGTGGCACATGCTGAAAGCCCTTTTCATCAAGCAGCCCAAACAGCTCGACTTCCTGCTCGCGGCCGTCAAGCCCGAATACCAGAGCAAGGGAGCCTTTGCATTGGTATTCAATGAGCTCATAGGACACTACATAGAGATGGGCATTAAGCACATAGAGAGCAACCCCGAACTCGAGCACAACAAAGACATGCAGAACCTGTGGGCCGACTTTGAGAAAGAACAGCACAAACGCCGCCGCGCGTTCAAAAAGGAACTGAAAACTGAAAACTGAAAGCCGCGAGTAAGCGAGAGCAGAGAAAAACTTGTTTTTGCTATGCCGAGCAGGAGCAGGTTCAATCACACAAAGTGTGATTAAAGGTGAAATCTCGTGCAAGCGAGTAAGTGAAAGTTTTCCGCTTCAAAATGCCTTTTAGCCCTTTTGGCCTCTTTCGCCCTTTTAGGCCTTTATTAAAATTGAAATAAAAACAATTACAAGATATGTCCGACAACAAAGATTTGGAATTCAACGAAAATCAGGTGCTGGTTGAAGCAGCCGCATACACCGATGACTCCATACGCCATTTGAGTGACATCGAGCATTTGCGTACCCGCCCCGGTATGTACATTGGTAAACTGGGCGACGGTTCACAGAGCGACGACGGTATATATGTACTGCTCAAGGAGGTAGTCGATAATTGTATCGACGAGTTCAAGATGGGTTTTGGAAAACGCATTGAAATAGACATCATAGAGAACCACTCTGTTGTTGTACGCGACTATGGCCGAGGCATTCCGCAGGGAATGATGATTCAAGCTGTGAGCAAGCTGAACACCGGTGCGAAGTACGACGACAAGGTTTTCAAGAAATCTGTAGGTTTGAACGGTGTGGGTCTCAAGGCAGTGAACGCCTTGAGTACACATTTTGAAGTGCGCAGTTACCGCGACGGTGTTGTGCGCAGTGCAAAGTTCGAGAAGGGCATCCTTGTGAGCGACGCCACAGAGAAGACCAACGACGAGAACGGCACATACATATCGTTCACCCCCGACAATACACTGTTCCGCAATTACGAGTACCGCGATTCGTACATAGAGACTCTGTTGCGCAACTACACCTACCTGAATACCGGTCTTGCAATCCTGTTCAACGGCAAGCGCATTCTCTCACGCAATGGTCTTGTTGACCTGCTCAGCGACCGCATGACAGCCGATGCGCTATATCCCATCATACACCTTAAAGGAGCCGATATTGAGATAGCCTTTACACACGCCCATCAGTATGGCGAGGAATACTACTCCTTTGTCAACGGACAGCACACCTCGCAGGGCGGTACGCACCAGAGCGCATTCAAGGAGCTTGTTGCGCTTACCATACACGACTTCTTCTCGGCAAAGAATTTTGACTATTGCGATATCCGCAACGGTATTGTCGCAGCAATAGCAGTAAACATACAGGAACCCGTGTTCGAGAGCCAGACAAAGACAAAACTTGGTTCTACCACCATAGCCCCCGACCCGGGCAGCATGAGCGTGAAGAAATTCATTAGCGACTTTGTAAAGGAGGAGCTCGACAACTTCCTGCACAAGAACCCCGAGATAAGCGATGTAATCCTGTCAAAGATTACCGCATCGGAGAAGGAGCGCAAGGAGCTTGCCGGCCTCACCAAGCAGGTGCGCGAGAAGGCCAAGAAGGTAAACCTTCACAACCGCAAGCTGCGCGACTGCCGCATACACTACAACGACACCAAGGGCGACCGCATCGACGAGAGCTGCATCTTCATCACCGAGGGTGACTCGGCCAGCGGTTCAATCACCAAGAGCCGCGACGCCAACACCCAAGCCGTGTTCAGCCTGCGTGGCAAGCCGCTCAACTGCTATGGTCTAAGCCGCGCTGTTGTCTATCAGAACGAGGAGTTCAACCTGCTGCAGGCAGCCCTGAACATTGAAGATGGTCTTGAAGGATTGCGATACAACAAGGTAATCGTAGCCACCGATGCCGATGTCGATGGAATGCACATCCGCCTGCTCATGATAACATTCTTCCTGCAGTTCTTCCCCGAGCTCATAAAGAAAGGCCATGTTTATATCCTGCAGACACCGCTGTTCCGCGTGCGCAACAAGCGCAAACAGCCGCGTGGCAAGAAGAACACCGAGGAGCGCAAGGAGCAGAAAGGCGACTTTGAGACCATATACTGCTACAGCGACGAGGAGCGCATTGCAGCCATTGAAAAGCTCTCGCCCAACCCCGAAATCACACGATTCAAGGGACTCGGTGAGATTTCGCCCGATGAGTTCCGCAACTTCATAGGCCCCGATATGCGCCTGGAGCGCGTTGAACTGCACAAGGACGACAAGGTCGAGGACCTGCTCGCATATTACATGGGCAAGAACACAATGGAACGCCAGAACTTCATCATCGACAACCTTGTTGTTGAAGAGGACAAGGCAAACGAAGAGAATAAGTAATATGGCGCACACAGCACTTTTTGCAGGGTCGTTCGACCCATATACCATAGGGCACCACTCGCTTGTAGAGCGTGCCTTGCAGATGTTCGACAAAGTCATCATCGCCGTTGGCTGCAACAGCGAGAAAGGCAGCAGCATGACAGCCGACGAGCGTGTGGCAGCCATTGCCGCGCACTACCAAGACAACGACCGCGTAGAGGTGCGCGCCTACAACGGACTTACGATGGACTTCGCACGCGAAGTGGGTGCAACAGTACTGCTCCGCGGCGTACGCAACATCAAGGACTTTGAGTATGAGCGCGAACTTGCCGATGTCAACAAGCAGATTGGCGGCATAGACACCGTTCTTCTCGTGAGTGAACCCGGCTATTCATCGGTGAGCAGCAGCGTGGTGCGCGAACTCATGCGTTACGGCAAGGATGTGAGCGAATTGTTGCCGTAATACAGTCCGCGCTTTGTCATTCTGACGACAGGAAGAATCTCTGAAGCGTGATTGTAGAGATACTTCACTTTGTTCAGCATGGCAATAAAACGAAAACTATTTGAAATAAAAACATTTCCAAGTATATGAAAAAACTCTTTTTGATTATAACCACACTGTTCCTGTCAATAACAGCACAGGCACAGCAGATGCCCGAACATATCATCAAACTCATGTACGCCGGCAACATCATCGACAATTTCTATGTAGATGATGCCGACAACAACAAGATAACCGAAGAGGGCATAAAAGCCATGCTCAAGACATTAGACCCCCACTCCACATACACCGACCCCAAGGAGACAAAGGCACTCCTGGAGCAGATGGAAGGCAGTTTCGGTGGCATTGGCATACAGTTCAACATCATCTCGGACACGCTTTATGTAATACAGACCACCCTCAACGGCCCGGCCGAGCGCGCAGGCCTTCTCCCCGGCGACAAGATTGTCACAGTCAACGACACCGTCATTGCCGGCGTAAAGAAGGAGCGCAGCGAGATTATGACCTGCCTGCGCGGAGAGAAAGGCACAACAGTGAATATTGAGGTTGTGCGCCGTGGTGTTGACCGCAAGATACCGTTCACACTTGTACGCGACAACATAAGCACAGAGACCGTCGATGCCGCATACATGATTGACAAACGCAACGGCTACATACGCATCACCTCGTTCGGTGCAAAGACACACGAGGAGTTCGTGACCAAGCTCGACTCACTGAAGAAACGGGGCATGAAGAACCTTATCCTTGACCTCAGCGGCAACGGTGGCGGTTACCTGACATCGGCAGTAGAGATTGTAGGAGAGTTCATAGACAAGGAGAGCCTTGTTGTTTATACCGAGGGCAAGAAGAACCCACGCAGCGACTACCGCGCATACAGCGAGGGCAAGTTCCGCAAGGGCAACCTTGTAGTCATTGTCGATGAAACATCGGCATCGGCATCGGAGATTCTTGCCGGCGCCGTACAGGACTGGGACCGTGGCATCATCGTAGGCCGCCGCACATTCGGCAAAGGCCTTGTACAGCGCCCCTTCCAGTTGCCCGACGGCTCAATGATACGCCTCACCGTCGCACGCTACTACACACCTACCGGACGCTGCATACAAAAGCCATACGGTGGCGACTCTGTTAGATATGAGGACGACCTGCTCAACCGCTATAACCGTGGAGAGATGACAAGCGCCGACAGCATACACTTCCCCGACTCATTGAAGACATACACCCTGCGTCTCGAACGCCCCGTATATGGCGGTGGCGGCATCATGCCCGACTATTTTGTCCCCGTTGACACAATGAAATATACCAAGTATCACCGCTCATTGGCAGCGAACGGAAGCATCATGCAGGCATCACTCCGCTACCTCGACGAGAACCGCGAGCGACTCACAACCCAATACCCCACAATAGAGGATTTCGAGAAGAATTTCGAGGTTGACGACTCATTCATAGAGATACTCAAGCAACAGGGCATGAAGGACAATGTTAAGATCGAGGGTGGCGACGAGGAGTTCGAGCGTTCACTCCCCGAACTCAAAATTCAGCTCAAGCAGCTCATCGCGCGCGACCTTTGGGACATGAGCCGGTTCATGTGGCTCTATAACAAGAACAGCGACTCGTTCAAGAAAGCCTACGAATTGATACAGCAGAAGAAATTCGATAAATTGATGATAAAGTAAAGACGGAATCAGGAGCGACAAGAGTTGTTCCTGATTTTTGTTTTTATTACCTTTTGCAATGGGAGCGTACAATGGTTATTTCAAAAAAATACACCCATTATACCTTCTTGCAAACCAGCAGCACCTTCTCCCCTTTACCGACAGTCGTTGCAAAAATATAATTCTCGCCGCCGTCGGCAAGCTTCAAACGCTTGCGCAGTACCTGCACGGTGTCGGGGAAATTACGCACGGTTATATTTGCCTTCTGCAAGGCCTGCACCCTCTTGATATCGGCCTTTGAAAAGCCAAGCACCTCCTGCACCTTGAACACGCGACCGGGGAAATCCTCAATGCACTCATCGGCAGTGTACAACTGGCTGTTAGGATGCAGTTTCTTCAAGCCCAGCCTTTGCGAGAGCGAGTTATGACAGCCGGCCTTTTGAATAGCAGCATTGGGCTCATAAAGGAACAGCCCCACCTCACTGCAATATGTGGCAGACGAAGCACTCTCCTCCTCCGGTGTAAAAGAAAACTGTTGCACCCCCTCTTTCAAGATATTCACACAATGAACAGTGCAGGCAGCCGCTTTCTCGCGCCCAAGCACAAACAACAACTCCTTGCACTCATTGTTCACCGCCACCACATGCACCGCTGTAACACCTGTCAACTGGCGACAAGCGAGTGTTATATCAAGCATTGGCGAGCATTTCACCATCACATTCGCAGCCTTGGCAAGCAGCGCACTCTCCAGCTCCACCACATTGGGTTCGCAGTCGGAAAGAGCCACCACCTTGCGGCCATCACCATCGCGGCGCGCCGGGTCAAGGAAAATCCAATCAAGCTGTGGCAACGATGCAAGCAACTCCTCGCTGTTGCCGTTCATCACCTTTGCATTGTCAAGCCCAAGCAGGGCAAAATTGGCTGTAGCAATCTCGCACAGACGCTCATTGCGTTCAATGTAGAACGCCCTGTCGAAACCACGGGAAATATAACTGAAATCAATGCCAAAGCCACCTGTCAAATCGGCAAATCCCGCACCGCCTACCAACGCAGCCTTGTACCTTGCGGTGTGCTCGCTCGAGCACTGCTCCATTGAGATTTTGGGCGGATATATGATGCCGTCGACAGCCGACCACGCAGGCAGTTTCTCGCATGCCTGCCTGTAGCCCTCAATCTGCACCACAGCCTCGCGCACATCCACACCGGGGTAACGCCCGGCCTGCAGTGCAAGCGCGCGTGTGTCGTCGTTTCTGTGGGCTTTGATGAATTCTAATGTTGCAGTATCGAGCATGGCAGTTCTATTGTTTACCACGCGAAGATAATAAAAAACTGTTAGGCATGAAAGGGGCCAAAGCCGCAAGTAAGCGAGGGCATAGTAAAACCCTGTTTTTCCTCTGCCGAGCGAGAGCGGGTTCAAGCACACGCAGTGTGGTTAAAAAGGTGACAAGGGCTAAAAGGACCAAAAGGCATTTTGCCCTGACGGGCAACTGGGTTTGCTTTATAGCACGGAGTGCCGGAGGGGAGCATTACTTGTATCAGCCAAGCACTTGCACACCGGGCAAGTGTTGCCCATCGGGGCAACTGAATAGCCTTTTAGGCCTTTTCGCCCTTTCTGCCCTTTTAGGCATTAAAAAAGAAAGGCGAGGGAAATTTTCCTCGCCTTTAACTCTATTAATTCCACAAATTGCCCCATTGACCGCGGCTGCCGCCTGTGAGCTGACCACCGTTTGAGGTATCTACTGTCTTCTCGTTATCCAATTTCAATGAAGCTGCGAGCATTGACTCCGCTTCAACATTTACCTCTACCATGAGAGGTGATACATAATTCTTCTTCATATATCGTATAATTATTTTTTAGTTAATACCCCTCCGTCACTTCGTGACACCTCCCCTACAGAGGAGGAATTAACTCTCCCTCTTCAAGGGGGAGTGCCGTACAACGGCGAGGGGGTTGTTTTGTCGGGCGAACACACCGGTTCGC
>JAFNWA010000106.1 GCA_017383665.1 Bacteroidaceae bacterium
CCCTGCGGATAGGCAAGCTGTGCCATCCAGGCAGGCGAACCGGCCGGCAGGTAGTTCAGTTTATACGGAGTAAAATATTGGTCATTTGCCGTCTGCTCCTGCGCGCCGGCACAGAGGATTGACGATGCGAGAAGCAGTGAGAGTATTGTTTTTTTCATAGCTGTTATCTTATAATGAATTGTCCGAAGAATTTCTGTGTCGCACTCCTTATCGAGTAGATATATACACCGGGGGCAAGATCGTTCACCTCAACCGTCACACGCTCCGTACCGGCTGTAATCTGCGCGCTGTGCAGCAGATTGCCCTTCATTCCGTGCACGGTGAAGCGTGCATCCTCGCAAAGCCCGGCAGCAAGCACCACAAGCGGTTCGCCGGCATCGAGCAGACTCTTCTCAATGCCCACTTCGCCCACCTTGGCCTCATCGATGGATGTTGCACCCTCAATGGTTATCATGTTCTTTATTGTGCGCGACGATGTGCCGGCAGGGGTAGTGACGGTCAAAGTGACATCATAGTTACCGGGATTGCCGAACACCACTACCGGGTTACGCGCCGTTGCATCGCTCACATACTGCGGCTGTGGCGAGAAGCTCCACTGCCAACGGGTATTCTCGTCCTGACGCACAATGCTGTAGCTGTCGAACTGCACGCTCTTCTGCGGGTTTGCTGTAAGGTTTCCGCTACCCAGGTTCAATGCCATTGGTTGTGGCACCGCAATGAAATCCTGATGATAGAGCGGCGCCTCCCACAAACCCTGGTCGGTTGCCATGCGCAGCACACCGCCCTTGTAGAAAGGCACAACCTTTGAGATGCGTGCTCCGGGGTTCAGGCCGCTCGAATAGTCGATGAACTCGTTCATTGTATTGTCGCGGAAATAGACACTCGCACCGTCGTAGCTTGTAACATAAGTGCTGTTATACTCGTCACCCACAAGAATAATCTGGTGCACGCGCTTGTCGGCAATGTTCGCAAGGTCATACGCACTCCAACTCATGCCGCCGTCGAAACTCTCGCTCACAGCACCATAACGGTCGTTGCAAATCACAAGCAGGTGGTTCTCGTCGTTGGGGTCAACCACAACCTTAGTATAGTGTATGTAGTCGTCGGTAATGGCAAAGGGTTGCGTACACTCATTGAATGTAAGGCCGCCGTCGTCGGAACGCCACACATTCCAACAGCCCGAAATATATACCCTGTCGGGGTTAGAGCGTGCGAACTCATAACTGTAGAAATCCTCGCCCTCGCTGTCGAACACCTTCTGGAACGAAGCACCCTCGTCGTACGACAAGTAGCCACCCCATGTATCTGTCATGTCCTGCAGGAACACCTTGAGGGCATAGCGCGGGTCGGTAGCAATCTCGCCGTTTATGCGTAGCACCTCATAAGGTTTCTTCTCGGTAAACCATGTACGGAAATCCTCCTCTATCGTACCGTCAATCTCGCGAGGCATTATGCGTGTGGAAGCGTCGGTAAAATAGACTTTCCAAGGGTTGCTCTTCATCACATAGC
>JAFNWA010000107.1 GCA_017383665.1 Bacteroidaceae bacterium
CAAGAGCGGCGCAATGCACTTCAAGAGCAACCGCCTGAAGGCACATAACATAGGAGTGAACGGCACACTGGGGAACCGGTTGCCGATAGCCTACAGATTACAGTACACCTACAGCGAGAACTGGGGCACATACCTCAACCCGCTGCCCGAGAAAGGTTACACAACCTCACTGCTTGGCGAATTTGTCATTGCCCCCGACAACAAAAACTGGGCAGGGGCGCTTTCCATTGCCTATGACAACAGCAACTACATAGGCAACAGTTTCGGCGCCATGATATCTGTAACCCGACTATTCACAACCGCATCAAGAAAGAAAAAATGAAAAAAGCAATTCTGATACTGGTGACAACATTGGCACTGTCAGCCTGTGACAAGGTATACATAAACGGCGACCTTGACGGCATGTGGAGACTGGAGAGTGTAGTATACCCCGACAGCACAGTAATGCCCGACCAGACATTCTACTCGTTCCAGCGTCATCTGGTGCAAGTGAGCAAGCACGACGGCACAGAACTGCCCAAGCGTTTCCTTGGCATACTTGATTACCGCGGAGAAACACTGTCTATGAGCAAGTTCTACAGTTTTCCACAGGAAAAATACCCTGCCACAACGGACATGCTAAAGGAATTCCATCTATATAACGACAGCACGGTATTCCAGATACTCACACTTGATGACAATCAGCTGATAATGGCAAGCGGGGAGCGCACATACACTCTCCATAAATGGTAAAACTTTAATAAATTACCGGTCTGTTATATAAGGCTCTTCAAGAAGCCTCTTACTGCATAGTTTATATAACAATATACAGAGCGAAAGAAACCAAGTTGCTCGACATTACGATATATATTCCACTGCCATGAAAGCAAATGCATTTTGTTCGCAGAAACAGAATTGCCGGTAACCCTGTAAAGCGCCATAACAGCACCGGTATTTCGCGCCACAAAGCCTCGTTTGAGTATCGAGAGCCACATGGCATAATCCTCGTGGTGTACTTTATTGAAATAGGCCTTACCCACGCGCGAAGTATCGTACACGGCTGTAACATTGCCTATCACATTTCCAAGCAACAATTTATTGTAATCGGTTATTTTGCGGGCCTTGATTACACGGTTATCCCGCTCGGAATTTTCATCAATCTTTTCATAATTAGAAAAGACCACACCAATCTTTTCCGACTCTGAAAAAAATGGCAACTGATGCTCCAACTTGCCAGGCAACCACACATCGTCACTGTCAAGGAATGCTATATATCTCCCTTTAGCAAGTTCCACAGCCATGTTACGGGGTGTTGCCGGATAACCTGTGGGGGTAGGGTTCTTGTGTACCTTTATCCTTGCATCCTCGGCTGCCATGGCCGAAGCAATGTCAATGGACCTGTCTGTCGATGCATCGTCAATGACAAGCAGTTCCCAATGAGGATAGGTCTGCGTCATTACAGAGCGTATGGCCTCTTCGAGATAACGCTCCGCATTATGCACCGGCATTACTATGGACACAAGTTCTTTCATGACTCTATTTTGCGCCGAAGAGATAATGCTTCAGTTTGCCGAATGCCTTGAGCGAACGCTTGAGGTCTGAAAAATCGGTCAACCCTACAC
>JAFNWA010000108.1 GCA_017383665.1 Bacteroidaceae bacterium
GGTTGCATTTTCTGTTGGCATGGACGGTTATATAAGCGGTGTCAGGGTTGTGCATTCGGTGTCGAAATCTCTTGATGCGGAGGCTATGCGTGTTATCAGCAAGATGCCTTCATGGGTGCCTGGTAAAAAGAATGGTCGTCCTGTCCGCGCCGAGATGACAATACCAATAAACTTCAAGCTGCTGTTTGGTAACAAGTATGTCAATGAAAGTGATGATTATGAGAATGTACGGGATGAAAAATTCAGTTATTGAGTCTTTTGCCGGATAATGAAACTGCATATATTTAATCCCGAAAATGACCTTGCTCTTGCCGATGGTGGTTTTAGCTACTGTCCCCCGCCTGCTGCAATGTGCATTGCAAACGAATTGGCATCGTTGCAATTGTGGTATGCTCATGTTGAAGATGCTGTACTGTTACCAGACGATTTGCACCTGACATTCAGGGAAGAGATGTCCTCTCTCTTTAACTTGCCGCATGCATATACCGCATCCATGCAATCGCTGATAACCAACTTGTCGCCTTGGGGTTGGAGCGCTCAAATGCGTCATCGACTCAAATCTATGGGATTTGACCAAGCCATGCTGCCGGATGATGAAAGCATTGCTTCAATGCGCCTTCTTTCCAGCCGTGTGCTCACAATTGAGGTTCTCACAGCCTTGCGCGATGCCGGAATTGATACGCCGCCATTGCCACTGTATATCAACAATATTGATGATGCTGTTGCTTTTGTGAATAGCCATGAGCGATGTGTGGTGAAAGCTCCATGGTCGGGAAGCGGAAAGGGAATAATGTGGGGTATCGGCAGTGCCGAGGAACCTATGGTTAACTTTTGTCGGGGTGTAATAAGGCGTCAGGGTGGTGTGGTTTGTGAGCACTACCTTAATGCCAAGGCCGAATTTGCTATGGAGTTCTTTGCCGGAGAAAATGGTGTCGAATTTGCAGGCTATTCACTCTTTACAGCCGAGAATGGTGCTTACACCGGTAATCTTCTTGCAGCCAATGAATATATAGAAGAACAGCTGTCGCAATATATACCACTCGAATTGCTTACTGCCGTAAAAACTGAACTCTGCACTGTTATGCATGGTGTGTTGGCCAAGAGTGGCTATCGCGGCTACTTTGGTGTGGATATGATGATATATGATAATGGCGACGGTTATTGTTTGAATCCCTGCATGGAGGTTAACCTTAGAATGAACATGGGAGTCGTGTCGCGTCTTTTCCATGACCGCTTCGTGTATAAAGGGAAACATGGCATCTACAGAGTCAGGTTCTTTAAGCAGCCTGGCGAGGCATACAGCTCACATCATGAAATGAAGGATGCATATCCTTTAATTGTTGATAATGGCAGGGTAGTCAGGGGGTATATGAATCTGGTGCCGGTTACTCCGGAGAACAGATATCTTGCCTATGCGATAATAGGTGAGGATATTTGTTGAGATTGCAGTTTTTTATTACTATATTAGCGGTTGAATAAATTAAAGAGATTACAATGAACAATACAATACAGGAGAGAGTAGAGAAACTGCGTGTATTCATGCAGAATGAGAATCTTGATGCTTTCATCGTTGTTAGCAGCGACCCGCACAGCAGTGAATATGTTGCCGATTGTTGGAAGTCGCGTGAGTGGATATCGGGTTTCGATGGTTCGGCAGGAACAGTTGTTGTGACAATGGACAAAGCTCTTCTTTGGACCGATTCCCGTTATTGGCTTGCCGCCGAGAAATCGCTTGCAGGAACCGGATATGACCTGATGAAGGACGGCGCTGCCGAGACACCCTCAATAACAGAGTGGTTATGTGGAAACCTGCCCGATGGTGCACGAGTGGGCGTCGATGGTACTGTCTGCTCAATTGCCGAGACAAAGGCATGGAACAGTGAACTCTCAGCTGCCGGCATAGTGCTTGCTGCAGTTACCGATCCCTTCGCGGTCATTTGGGGTTCTCGCCCCAAATTGCCAATGGGAGTTGTAGATATTTTGCCATTGGAATATGCCGGTGAAAGCACTAAGAGTAAACTTGTACGCTTGCGTGCAGCGCTTGCATCGCATAATGCAGATGGCATTTTGCTCACCATGCTTGACGAAGTTGCCTGGATGACCAACCTGCGCGGGTGCGATGTTGATTACAACCCTGTATTTGTTGCATATATGCTTGTTACTGCCAATGCAGCAACACTCTTTGTTCCTAACGAAAAGCTAACACCTGCTGTCAGTGAGTATCTTGCCAACGAAGGTGTTGGACTTGCAGAATACGGCGATGTGTGGAGTGCATTGCGCGAATATGAGGGTGCAACAATGCTGTTACAGCCTAACCGCTGCAACAGGGCGGTGCTTGAGAACCTGAACACCGCATGCTATCCACTTTTTGAAAACTCACCTGTAGCTACAATGAAGGCAGTGAAGAATGAAGTGGAGATTGCCGGTTTCAAAAAAGCCATGCTAAGCGAGGGAATCGCTATGGTGAAATTGCTCCGCTGGTTAAAGCCTGCAGTTGAGCAGGGCGGTGTCACCGAACTCGATGTAGATAATAAATTGACAGAGTTAAGGAGTGAGGATGAAAACTTCCGCGGTTTGAGTTTCGCAACCATTGCAGCATACGGTGCAAATGCTGCTATCGTGCATTACGAGCCAACGCCTGCCGATAATGCAACGCTTGCTCCACATGGTTTTCTTTTGCTCGATTGTGGAGGACAGTATCTTGGTGGAACAACCGATATAACCCGTACAATCCCACTTGGCGAGCTCACCGACGAGGAACGCGAGGACTATACACGCGTGCTCAAGGGGCACATATCGCTTGCAATGGCAAAGTTCCCAAAAGGTACATGCGGAACACAACTCGATGTGCTTGCCCGTCAATGGCTGTGGAGCGTGGGCGAGAACTACCTGCATGGCACAGGGCATGGAGTAGGGCACTTTCTTAATGTACACGAAGGTCCTCACCAGATAAGAATGAACCACATGCCTGCTCATCTGCAACCAGGAATGACAGTTACAAACGAACCCGGTCTTTATAAGGCAGGCCGTCATGGAATAAGAATTGAGAACACAATGCTTGTGCAGCAGTACTGTGAGAGCGAGTTCGGCACATTCTACCAACTCGAGCCATTGACATTGTGCCCAATTGATACTGCGCCTGTAATTCCAGAGATTCTTGGTTGTGACGCAATCTCTTATCTCAATGACTACAATGCAATGGTACGCGAAGTGCTCTCGCCATATCTTGGCGAGGATGACCGCCTTTACCTTAAAAAGGTAACAGCACCACTATAAAGTATCCATTCCATGAAGAAACTGTTGCCATTATTTCTACTACCTCTTTTTCTCTCCTGTGTCATACAGGAGAGGGTGGAGCGCGCAACGCTCATCGCACATGCCGGTGGAGCTATTGACAGTTGCATCTACACCAATTCGCGCGAGGCTCTTGAACTTGCAGCAAATAATGGCTATCGTTTCATAGAACTTGATTTCCAGTTCACAAGTGACAGTGTTCTGGTAGCAGCCCATTCGTGGCGTGATTTCAATGTGATGACCGACAGTGCTCACCTTGGCGATGCAACTCCGACATATAGAGATTTTATGTCGCGAAGGATATATGGCCGTTACACACCTTTGAGTGCAAGAGAGATAAACGATTTCTTTGAATCCAATGACAGCCTGTTCCTTGTTACCGACAAAGTGTCGGCTCCTGAGGTATTGGGGACCTACTTCCCAAATCTCAAAGAACGCATGGTTGTCGAAGCCTTCTCATATCAGCACTATACCCGGTTGTTGGACGAAGGCTATTATCTTGTAATGTATTCCTGCATGGCAAGCGATCTACATGCCACGCTGTTGAAGAACCTTCTATTCAATCGCCTGTTCTCCGGCAAGAGAATAGAGTGGATGTCGCTTCACTCCAGCGCACTCGATACACCCTTTTTCAAGTTCCTCAACAAAGTGCGCAAATTCAAATTCGCCCTCTTTACTATAGATGATTATCAAGATATTCCAAGTGAATATTCCAACAGGGCTACAATGATTTACACCAATCATATACACCCATAACCCAACTGTTATTACATAATAATTACGATATTGTTCAAAATCGCGGTAAAATTTGCTTTTGTGTTTTTGATTTATATAAATTTGTTTCAAAATCAAAAGTAAAAGCACATGAAATTTATCAATGACATAACCCATGCCCGGTTGCTGAAGATGGAGACAATTACACGCCCTGATGAACCTTTGCGTTTCAGGAATCTCGTGCTTGTCTTCTGTGAGAGCGGTGAGCTTACATTTGAATTGAATTATACTTCATACACTTTGAAAGCCAATGGCTTTCTCATAATAACCCCATTGGATATCCTCACATTTGAGAAATCAAGTACAGATTATGTCAGCACCGTGCTTGTGTTGCCATCCGAGGCCTTCTCGCCAATTCTCAAGGATATAAATCTTTTGAATTTTAAATACATAAAACACACACCTATTGTCTATTTGCAGAACGACTACCTTGCTTTGTACAAGCAAGTGCTTTCGACCCTTTGGCACATAAAGGAACTTGTTGCCGAGGAGGAATTTGACAAGATTGCAAGCCTGCAGATTTCGTCGCTTGCAGTCGTGCAGCAGGACTACTACAACAAGTATATAGCCAAAAAGGATAATGGGTTTGAGTATATCCCACGCAAGAAAGAACTTTTCCGCAAGTTTATAAACGAGTTGCTTGAGTCTCACCAAGTATCGCGCGAAGTTCTTTTCTATGCAAATGAATTGAATGTTAGCAGTGGCTATCTTAATGAGGTGTGCAATGAAGTCTCGGGGCACTCGGCAAAGGCAATCATTGACTCTGCTGTGACAGCAAGACTCAAATATGAACTCTCTTATACCTCAAAGAGCGTGCAGGAACTTGCCGAGGAGTACAATTTCCCAAGCCAATCCTATTTTACGCGCTACTATAAACGAACAACAGGTCTAACTCCAAGCGAGTTCCGCAAGGAGAGGGCGATGAAGTAAAAACGAATTGTCCCCTGCACTTTAAAGTGCA
>JAFNWA010000109.1 GCA_017383665.1 Bacteroidaceae bacterium
AGTACTGTATGCTTGTGCCGGCAACTCCAAGTGGTGGGTAGTTGTTTGAATCGAATGCACCGAAACTCTCTGAATTGATTTTTGTGGTACGGTTGCCACGCATGAGTTTTTCCTGAAAGAATACACACACCTCGGGCACAACCGGGGTTCCGTCAGAGTTCTTTGCAGCAGCAATCTCAATGGCTGTAATGAGGTTTTCCTTTCCGTCAGTGCGCAGTGCACCAATTGGTAACTGGCTGCCTGTGAGGATGACGGGTTTCATCAGGTCTTCAAGCATGAAGCTGAGTGCCGAGGCTGTGAATGACATGGTGTCGGTACCGTGGAGAATTACGAATCCATCGTATTTCTCATAGTTCTCCTCAATGATTGTTACTATGCGACTCCACAATTCAGGTTCCATGTCGGACGAGTCAATGGGTGGAGTGAAAGTTATAGCATCAATGTTCAAGTTGAACTGCTTTACCTCTGGAACATGGTTGAGCAGATGGTCAAAATTGAAACTCTCCAAAGCACCGGTCTCCGGATTCTGTATCATGCCTATAGTGCCACCGGTGTAGATTATGAGTATAGATGTATTTGTCTTTCTGCCCATGGTTATTGTAATTTTACAGTATATCTTTTATCTCTAACAAATGTGCAACTTCGTATGTTGGAGAAAATGGGTGTCCGCTCTTTCCTTTCGGGTTGTAGTACATGCTGTCCATGCCAAAATTTGCCGCGCCTACAATATCGGTGTCAAACATGTCGCCAATCATCAGACTTTCGTGTGGCTTTGATGTCGTTTTGCGCATGGCGTGCTCGTAGATCCTACTGTCTGGTTTGTTGATGCCAATGTCTTCAGACAGTATTAGAGCATCGAAATATTTGTCAATACCGGCTGTCTGCATCTTGCGGGATTGCAGTTCCTTAAAACCGTTTGAAAGGATGTATAGGTTGTAGTTGGGGCGCAGATACTCAAGTAACTCTATCGCTCCTGGAATTAGATTGCCCTTGGTGGGTATGCGGTCAAGTGCTTCGCGGCAGAATGTGTCGGCAAGTGCTTGGTCATTTACACCCACGACTTCAAGAGGGTGGCTGTATCTCCTTCTGTTTAATTCTTCTTTTGTTATCTTTCCTTCGCCATATATGCGCCATAGTTCAAGGTTGTATGGCTCGTAGATTGCAAGGTACTGCTCAAATGAATCGAAGTATCGTTCATAGTGCAATAACTCGTATGTCTCGAGGAATGACTCGCGTGAAGCTGCCGAAAAGTCATAGACGGTGTCGTCGAGGTCAATAAACAGATTGCGGTATTTTGCCATGCTGTTATTCTGCGGAATTTTCGGCCTCGCTCAATGCTTTGTGATAACATTCACGGCACAATGGCTCATATTCCATTTTCTCGCCCAAAAGTACTTGTTTGTCCCCATCGACAAGGCGGTGCGAAACATATGCGAGGTTTCCGCATTTGACGCAGATTGCATGAACTTTTGTTACAGAGTCAGCAATAGCCATCAGTGCCGGCATTGGCCCAAAAGGCTGGCAACGGAAATCCATGTCGAGGCCGGCGATGATAACTCGTACGCCACGGCGTGCGAGTTCGTTGCACACTCCCACAAGTTCGTTGTCAAAGAACTGCGCTTCGTCAATACCTACTACTTCTACATCATTTGCGAGCAATAGAATACTTGTTGATGACTCAATGGGTGTTGATGTTATGTGGTTGCTGTCGTGCGAAACTACTTCTACATCGGAGTAGCGTGTGTCGAGCGCTGGTTTGAAAATCTCAACCTTCTGTCGTGCGAATTTTGCTCTTTTAAGACGACGGATGAGTTCTTCGGTCTTTCCCGAGAACATTGAGCCACAAATAACCTCAATGCGGCCACGGCGTGTTGTCTCCATCTGATTGAATTCGGTAAATCTGTTCATTTGTATATTGTTTTTTGTTTTTCCAGAAGCAATGGGTATTAAATTCTTCGTTCACGACAAAGATAATCAATTGGAGCGGAAATAAAATTTTTATACGAAACAAGTTATCAACAATCGTAAATGTGCTATCGTAAAGGATGCTTGTTGCCCTTTTTAATAAATTTAAAGGACTTTTTTATAGATGTTGCTGTATTTTGAGGTAAATTTGCATAATAAATAAGGATAACTATGGGAATGTTATATGTTGTTCCTACCCCGGTAGGTAATCTCGAGGATATTACGCTGCGTGCGATAAGGATATTGCGTGAGGCGGATTTTGTGCTTGCTGAAGATACCCGTACATCGGCCAAACTGTTGAAGCATCTTGATATTCAAGTGCCGATGTTCTCGCATCATAAGTTTAATGAACACAAGACTGTGGGCTCACTTGCCGAGCGCATAGCCAACAGTGAACGCCATGTAGCCCTGATATCCGATGCAGGTACTCCGGCTATTTCAGATCCGGGCTTTATGCTTGTTCGTGAGGTTGTCAAGAATGGTATTGAGGTGCAGTGTCTGCCCGGTGCGACAGCCTTTGTTCCGGCACTTGTGAGTTCTGCACTGCCTTCGGACAGGTTTGTTTTTGAGGGCTTTCTGCCTCAGAAGAAGGGACGCCAGACGAAACTCAACTCGTTGAAGGATGAACCGCGTACAATGATTTTTTATGAGTCGCCTTATCGAGTACTAAAGAGTCTTACTCAGTTTGCCGAGGTTTTCGGTAGCGACCGCCAAGCTGCTGCAGCCAGAGAGATTTCCAAGTTGCACGAAGAGTGCGTGCGTGGTACACTCTCTGAACTTGTACAACATTTCACGGCGAATGAGCCGCGTGGTGAATTTGTTCTGTTGGTGGCAGGCAAAGATGATAAGCGCCCCAATGAAAAAGATTAGGAATAGTTATACTTCGATAAAAAGGATGTTATGAAACAGAATGAGGTTACTTTAGGCCGTTTTCTACGCATTGTACTGCTTGTAGTGGGTTGCTTGGTGGCTTTCTTTGTCCTGGATAGTCTGAGTAGTGTGCTGTTACCGTTTGCTATTGCATGGTTATTGGCATATCTGATGAATCCACTTGTAAATTTTGTGCAGTGGAAATTAAGATTCAGGTACCGTGCCTTATCAATATTTGTCTCATTGCTTTTGGTGGCACTGTTGATTTATGGAGTGGTAGTACTTGTTTTGCCAATGGTGTTCAGTGAATTATATGCACTGAAGGATATTACGGTGTCATTCCTGGAGAAGAATTTCAGTGACGCTTCCATTCCCGAACCCATAATGAACCTTTTTGAAGGAATATCTGATGAGTATGGTTTTACAGACAAACTGAAGAATTCGGGTGATGCCGGATTGCTTGATGTCATAGCAAAAGAGGCCCAAGAGGTGTTGTTGGGTACAGGAAAATTGGCCGGGCAGGTACTTTCTTTGTCTATAATAGTACTATACCTATTCTTTATATTGTTAGACTTTGAACGCGTATCAAGAGGGTGGCAGCCATATGTACCCAAGAAGTGGCGTGGTATTGTACTGAAATTGTGGAGTGACCTTGTATATGGCATGAACCAGTATTTTCGTGGACAGGCGCTGGTGGCATTATGTGTAGGAATACTCTTTTCAATAGGTTTTGTTCTGATAGATTTCCCCGCAGCAATTGCTTTTGGTCTCTTTATCGGAGTCCTTAACCTTGTTCCATATCTCCAGATTATCTCTTTATTGCCTATGGCTTTGTTGGCAATGCTCAAAGCCGCTAATACCGGTGGCGACTTTTGGCCAATCATGATTATGGCACTTGTTGTCATGCTTGTTGTCCAACTTATACAGGACTTGATTCTCGTGCCAAGGATTATGGGTAAGAGGATGAATCTGCATCCGGCCATAATTCTGCTTTCATTGTCGATTTGGGGACACCTGCTGGGTATGCTTGGTATGATTGTTGCATTACCCTTGACCACTTTGCTGCTCGCTTATTTAAAACGATACAATGAGATTGCCGAGACTTCAAATCACGCAGAGGAGATTATACTCAAAGAGGCCATCGGCAGTGCCCGGGTGGATAAAAGAAATGTTGAAGACTGAGTATCTCGGCTTCCTCGATAGTGTAGTGATTAGCCTGCATAAAGGTTTCTTTATTACCTTAATTATAAAAATGTCAAAAAACAGAGCGAAAAGTTTGTAATTCTCAAATTTAGTAGTATCTTTGCACTCGCTTAACGGCACTTAGGTAGACTCGCTAGCTCAGCAGGTAGAGCACATCCCTTTTAAGGATGGGGTCTTGGGTTCGAGCCCCAAGCGAGTCACTGAACGAGGAGGAAGGTTCAAAACTTTCCTCTTTTTGTTTTTAGGATTCTGTGGTTTATTTACCTCATTGGCATTGCTGATGTGGCTTACATGATTTGATAATGATTACACGCTGTTATCTTGAAATTACCAATATATGTAACCTCGATTGTCTTTTTTGCCCCAAGACGACGAGGGAGAAGCGTAGTTTGTCGCCGGCGGAGTTTGATTTGCTTACCGACAAATTGCGTGGCAAGATAAAATTCCTCTATTTTCATCTCATGGGCGAGCCTTTGCTGCACCGCCATCTGCCTGAGTTTATAGAAGTGGCGCGTGAAAAGGGTTTCATTCCTGTGCTTACAACAAATGGTACATTGCTTTCACATGCCAAGCCAGTGATGGATGCTCGCCCGTACAAGATGCAGGTGTCGTTGCATGCGCATGAGGGTAACGGTATGGAAAATCTTGAACGGTATGTCGGTGAGGTTATGGACTTTGCGCTTGAGGCCGCACAGAAAGGTGTCATAATGGTGTTGCGCCTATGGAACCAGGGTGGCTATGACAAGGAGAATGAGCGTTTGCTTGATATTGTTGCCAGATATGTCCCCCGTCCATGGAAACAGAGTCGTACCGGATGGACAATCGCTGAGAATATTTTCATTGAGTATGGCCGCATGTTTGAGTGGCCCGAGGGAGAGAAACCTGAAAACAGCGAGGAGGATGCTTTCTGTTATGCACTGCGCAACCAGATTGGCGTACTTGTGGATGGCACGGTGGTACCTTGCTGTCTCGACAGCGCCGGTGCTTTGGCTCTTGGTAATCTGTTTGAAAAGAATCTTGTGGATATACTTGCATCGCCCCGTGCAAGAGCTATATACGATGGCTTTACACAGCACAAGGCTGTAGAGTCGCTATGCCGCCGTTGTGGATATGCAGCGGTGATAAATAAACTTCCAGGTAATGGTTGGGGCTGATTTCTATATTTGTTTCGTCGAACAATTTCTATACTGTTGCTATTGTTGATGCAATATTTGTTTGTAGCATTGATGTGAAAGTGCTGAATGTGCTTTTGTATCAGGCTATCCTTTCTTAAATTATTTGCATTGTTACGGGATGGCATACATCGGTTCACCTTCAAAGTTGGGGGAATTTTAGGATTACTTCCCAATCGCATTGTATTCTACTGCAGTCCTCAACCTTAATTATTCACTTGAATTTTCTTCAAGTTGTTCTTTCCCTACTTTTCATCGCGTGAAAAGTAGCAAAAGCGCCCGGTAGAGACAAAATCAGTCGTTTGTTCCTTCTGCTCGCGAGTTGCTTTGCAACATCCCTCGTCCGTCACAAACTTGCCACTTCAAACCTTTCTGCTGTTTGTCGGGTGCTGCGGATCGCACTGCGTACGGCAATTTTAAGAAAAGATAATTGCCGTACTGCGTTTGAACGTACCTCGCACAATGGCCTCCAAACAGCAGGGATTTCCGTTGTGATTTTGACACTGCCGGTTTCTCTTTGATATTACCATTGTACGCGCTAAAATTCGCGATATATGTCAATGATTTTTCATTGCAAAAGTAATTCCCCGCCAAGGGCGGAAAGTTACGTTTAAGCGAGCGAAAGCCAAACTTGTTTGAGTTTTTGCGGCGAGCATGAGTAACTTATCTAAAGGGCAGCGTTGGGAGGCACAGTGAGCGGAAGCAATTTCAAAAAAGTTAAAACTACAATCAATTCTATAAATCAATAGACCACCCCCCCCAAGACTTTGCAGGTGAGCCCTATGAGTTTTATTATGGAAAATACCGTAACAGACTGAAAAATA
>JAFNWA010000110.1 GCA_017383665.1 Bacteroidaceae bacterium
GCCCGTACGCATAGACACGATTGTCGTTTCAACACAGCACGACGATTTCATACAGCCAACAGAAGAGGGCGAAGAGGCACAGCTCGCAGCCGACGCAGCACAGATTGCAAAAATCAAGGAAGATGTATTGAACATCCTCATGCCACGCGTAAAGGCAAAGATTACATCAGAGAGCGTACTCGCACTCTTTAACGATGACATCAAGTACCATGTGAACCCAACCGGCAAGTTTGTTATCGGTGGTCCTCACGGAGACACCGGCCTCACAGGACGCAAAATCATCGTTGACACATACGGTGGCAAGGGCGCACACGGTGGTGGTGCATTCAGCGGCAAGGACCCCAGCAAGGTTGACCGCAGTGCAGCCTACGCAGCACGTCACATAGCAAAGAACCTTGTTGCAGCAGGTGTTGCCGATGAGGCTCTCATACAGCTCTCATATGCCATTGGCGTTGCCGAGCCCGTGAGCGTCTTCGTCAACACATACGGCACATCAAAGGTTGCCCTCACCGATGGCGAGATAGCCCAGAAGGTGAAGACACTCTTTGACCTGCGTCCAAAAGCAATTGAGGAGCGTCTTAAACTTCGCAACCCAATCTACAGCGAGACAGCATCATATGGTCATGTAGGCCGCACACCACAGGTGGTGACAAAGGTATTCACCTCACGCTACCTCGAGACCAAGACTGTTGAAGTAGAGCTCTTCACATGGGAGAAGCTCGACTATGTTGAGAAAGTAAAGGAGGCATTTGCCATCTGATACAATGGGACTGGGCAGATGGATAAACCGTAAAAGGCACAACAGGGGGTTTGGTATCCAATCCCCCTCGGCCTTTTTCTTCATCACACAAGTGCTGAAGGAGAGGAGAGCCTACTATGCCTATGCCCAACTCGACAGAATTGCAGGCAGAGCTAGAAAGAGACACTTACGCGAACTCTTCCGCATTGCCAACTACCTGCAACCGGCAAACAGCATATCTGTTGGCGCAGCCGATGCTGCCTGCGCAATGTTGCTGGCAAAACCAAGCGTACAGCACTACGCATTCCTGCACTCAACAGGAGTAAAGAGCGAGGCCAAGAGCCTGCTTGATTCAAACGGTTGCCATGTCATTGACGACATGGAACAGTTCAATTCTATCATCAAAGAAGTGGATATAGTTGGAATGCTCTACATAGACGCAACAGAGGAGACCATGTCACTTGTACAGGCTGCAATGCCACACACAAATGCCAAAAGCGTGATAGTCATTGCCGGCATACACCGCAACAAAAAAATACGCGAATTGTGGCAACAGATTGTGAATGACACCACAACAGTCATCACATACGATATGTACAGCTACGGACTGCTCTTCTTTGACAAGGAGAGAAAGAAACAGCACTACACCCTGAAAAGATAAAACGGTTATGAAGAAGGCAAATATCTATACCGGAACAGGCGACTGTGGTAGCACATCACTGGGCAGTGGCACACGCGTTCCCAAAGACCACCCAAGAGTTGAGGCCTACGGAACACTCGACGAGTTGAACGCACACCTTGGTCTGCTTGCTGCATCGCTAGACAAAGCCGAAGTCATTGATTTCATTGCAAAAATAGAAAATTGCACCTTCACTATCGGGTGCCATTTAGCGGCTGAGGACAAGCACAATGCCCCCGTTGACGGGAACGACATTGAGAAACTTGAGAGAGAAATTGACACCATAAGTGCATCGCTCCCACCATTAAAGAACTTCATTCTCCCGGCAAACAGCGAACAGGCAGCACGCGCCAATGTATGCCGCACCATCTGCCGTCGTGCAGAAAGAGCAATGATAACACTGTGCCGTGAATGTGGGGTATCGCACAATGCAATGGTATATATAAACCGCCTTTCGGACTATCTCTTCGTGCTTCAGCGCCAACTACAAGGCGGAGAGGAAAAAATATGGCAAAAACCTTGCAAATAAATAATTTTAATATACTTTTGCACGCACTTAATAAAAACTTAATAAAACAGTATCAGATATGTATTGGACACTTGAATTGGCATCTAAATTGGAGGATGCACCATGGCCTGCAACAAAAGACGAACTCATTGACTATGCCGTACGCTCAGGCGCACCATTAGAGGTAATAGAAAACTTGCAGGAGATTGAGGACGAAGGCGATGTTTACGAGAGCATCGAGGACATCTGGCCCGACTACCCGAGCTAGGAGGACTTCTTCTTTGACGAAGTGGAGTATTAAGAGGTTGAAAAAGGTTTAACACCTAAATATCAGCGATTTACAATGACC
>JAFNWA010000111.1 GCA_017383665.1 Bacteroidaceae bacterium
TTAAGGAACTTTCAAAGGCTTCATATAACATTCCTCGTGGTTTGGCATCAATGGAGCGTGTCGATGAGATTCTTGGAGCAGAGAATCCTATAACAGACGGTAAAAAGGGTGTTGAAATTGCCGATATGGAAGAGGGTATAGAGTTCAAGGACCTCTACTTCTCTTACGATGGCGAGCGTGATGTATTGAAAAACATAAGTCTTAAGATTCCAAAAGGCAAGACAGTCGCACTTGTTGGTCAGTCTGGTAGCGGAAAATCGACAATGGTTGACCTTATCCCTCGCTATTATGATGTTGAGCGTGGTGAGATTACAATTGATGGTGTGAATGTCAAGGACATGAAGGTTAAGTCATTGCGTGGTCTCATCGGTAATGTGAACCAGGAGGCAATTCTTTTCAATGACAGCTTTTACAACAATATTACCTTTGGAGTAGAGAATGCTACAATGGAGCAGGTTATTGAGGCTGCAAAGATTGCAAACGCGCATGATTTCATCATGGAGACTGAGAATGGTTATGATACCAATGTAGGCGACCGCGGTTGCCGTCTTTCCGGTGGTCAGCGCCAGCGCATAAGTATTGCGCGTGCAATTCTCAAGAATCCACCTATCCTTATTCTGGATGAGGCTACATCGGCACTTGATACCGAGAGTGAGCGTCTGGTACAGGAGGCACTTGAGCGTTTGATGAAGACACGCACCACAATTGCCATTGCTCACCGCTTATCTACAATCAAGAACGCCGACGAAATTTGTGTTATGCGCGACGGCGAGATTGTTGAGAGAGGAAAGCACGATGAATTGTTGAAATTGGGTGGTGTTTACAAGAAACTCAATGATATGCAATCGCTCTGATATGAGGAGTGTTGCCGTTTTTTGTGCTGCGTCGGAGAATATCGCTCCGGGCTATTTTGAGGCAGCCGGCGAGGTCGGTGCCATGCTTGGTCGTTTAGGTGTGGCTTTGGTCTATGGCGGTGCACGCTTTGGCCTGATGGAGGCAACGGCTAAAGCTGCAAGAGCTGCAGGTGCCCGTATTATTGGTGTTGTTCCTGAAATCTTGGTAGAGCGTGACCGCGTGAGTGGTTTGCTCGATGAACACATTCCGTGTCGGAACCTGAGTGACCGCAAGGATATTATGCTTGAAAAAAGTGATATCCTTGTTGCGCTTCCCGGTGGTGTGGGTACTCTTGATGAAATTTTCCATGTTATGGCAGCGGCAACAATCGGATACCATTCCAAGCGTGTTGTATTGTATAATGTCAATGGTTACTGGAATGGACTGATTTCGACACTTGACGAAATGAATGGCATGGGGTTTGTGCGTGGTGGCATAGAAAAATTCTTGGTTGTGGCAAACAACATTACAGAACTTGAAAGAACTATAGTGGAGATTATTGGATAATGGCAAGAGTAATAGGTATTGGTGAAACTGTTTTTGACATCCTTTTTAAGAATAATATACCGGTAAAGGGAGTTCCCGGCGGTTCGGTATATAACTGCCTCATATCGCTCGGGCGTTGTGGTATTGATGCTGAATTCATCAGTGAGGTTGGTGATGACCGTATTGGTAGGATGATTCTTGAGCATTTGAACGATAGCAATGTCGGTTCATCGGCTGTCTGCTGTTTCTCGGGTGGCAAGTCGCCACTTGCGCTCGCTTTTCTCAACGAGAACAACGATGCCGAATACCTTTTTTATAAGGATTATCCCAACAATCGTCTTGAGGTGGAGTTTCCCGTTATAAACAAAGGTGACATTGTGGTCTATGGTTCATACTTTGTGCTCAACCCCGTACTCCGCAAAAAAACGAAGGCGTTTCTTGAATATGCCCATGAGCAGGGGGCATTGCTTTATTACGATATAAATTTCCGCAAGAATCATATTACAGAGCGCATAAAGTTGGCCGAGGCTCTCATTGAGAACCTTGAGTTTGCCGATGTAGTGCGTGGCTCGGCCGATGATTTCAATTATCTCTATGAGATGACCGATGCAACGAAAATATACAATGAAAAGATAAAGTTCTATAGCCGTAACTTTATTTTTACCAGTGGCAGTGGTAATGTACAACTTTTTAACTCTGCCGGTGCCGCTACCTATGCCGTGAGGGATGTCGAGGTTGTGAGTACAGTTGGTGCCGGTGACAATTTCAATGCTGGAATTCTTTATGGTTTTGTAAAGAATGGTGTTACCCGTGAGAAGTTGGCGCAGTTGACTGCCGAGGAATGGAACTGCATTATTGCTCATGGACTTGATTTCAGTGCGCATGCCTGCACACTCATTGAGAACTATGTCGATAAGGAGTGGGCAAATAACTATTCAAGGGAATTATAA
>JAFNWA010000112.1 GCA_017383665.1 Bacteroidaceae bacterium
GTGGTTATGACACCATCCACATTTATACCGCTCTCGCTGATATAATTGAATTTTGGTTCAGATTTGATTTCTGTGTTGAAGCCCGGAAGGAACTCCTCAAACAGTTCGCCCAGGTTCTTGAGTTTTGAACCGCCACCGGTGAACACAATGTGATGTATTCTTTCGCCCGATTCTTCCAACTGATAATTTACATTCTGCAATATTTCACCCATTCTGGCATTGATAATACTGTTGAGTGTCTTGCTCTCAATATATTCGTTATCATTGCTCGGTGAGTTGTAGCCTCGTGTTATTTTCACTTCCTCGGCATTTGCCGGTGACACATGTTCGTTTGTGATGTCCCTGGTGATGTTGCCACTTCCAAGTGGCAAAACTGTCACTTTCTTGGGCTTGCCATTTTTGTATATAGATAGGGTCGTAGTGTCGGCGCCAATGTTTACAAGAGCACATCCATTGCGCTTTAATTCATTCGGAAGCATTATGTCGGCATCGAGACGCGCTGCGCTCATACAGTCTATAATCTCAATGTCGGCCTGCGCGAAACTGTCGCACAACTGTTTGTACAGCTGCTCCTTCATTACAATGTTAAGGTAGTTGCACTCTATTGATTGAGTGGATGCACCAATTGGGTTATAGTCAACATTCCCGTCAAATTTATACTCTTGAGTGTCAACCTGCATTCTAATGTAGCCATCGGGTGCCTGGAATGTCTCATCATTTTCACGCTCCATATCCTCGATGATCTCTTTTGTTATCCTTGTGTATTCACCGAAACTTTTGCTTACCTTTGACATAATGCTGTGTACACTGAGTCCGGCAAAGGAGATGTATGCTCTTTTGATTTCAACATCATTAAGTTGCGAATCAAGTATGTTGACCACACTGTTTATCGCTTCGCCAGTTTTGTCTATGTTGCGTACAATACCTTTGGATATAAATCCGTCAACAGGAGTGCTTGTCGCTGCCAGAATTCTGATTCCTTCCGTAGTCTCAATTCCAACAGCTCCTGATATTTTTGAGGAACTGAGTTCAATGGCTACAATGTAATAGTTCTTTCCCATATCTATTTATCACTTTTGGTGTTTTTCTTTTTGGTGCAAATCACCTTATTGTTTATTTCAATATTCAGTTTGTTGTACTTATCCCATCCTACTATGTTAAGTCCGCCTGTGTAGAAGGTCTTGATGTTGCTCAATTTCTCGTCAAAATCCTTTACTGTTCCAATCTCAATGATGTGATCTCCCATGCGTGGGACTATAGTGGCTTCCTTTTTCTTGTCAAAGTATATCTGCTCTATCTGTGCCATCCAGAATGGATCGTTCTTGATGGTCGTTATAATGGTTTTCAGTTCGTCCCCAATCATCTCGTCATCAATCTCACCCGATGCTACAGGAAGCAGCAACGGTTTTTTAATGTCTGTTATTTTGTGTCCTTCATCATCGACATAATATATCGAGTCGTTTTTGTCGTACACCTTCAGTACCGGCTCACGGCATACAAGTTCCAATCTGATACCATTGTTGTTGGTCTTGTACACCTGGCACTCCTTTACCAGCGACATTGTCTTGATGAAATCCTCAATATCAAGACAGCTTATCTTATCCATCTTTTCCCCTTCAGGATAAAGGTCATTGCTTATAAGTGTATTGACAATCTCTTCATTATTGATTGTGCCAAGTTGGTTGCCGGATATGTTTATTACAAGCTCTTTACATTTGTCATTGTCCTTTTGACTTGGAATTATGACAAACAGAAAAAGCAAATAACATACAATTATTGCAATTGGGGCGTATTTTAAACTCTTTTTTAGCATTATCTCTCAATCAATATCTGTTTGATTTGTGCAATGTCGTTCTCAATGTCTCCGGCTCCAAGTGAGACAAGTACTTCAATATCTTGCTTTTCCTTTTTTATGATGTCTATGACATCTCCACGACTGCACATGCTTTTTTCCATTCCCTCAGCAAGCTGGTCAAATATCAGTTTGCTTGTTACGCCCGGTATGGGTTTCTCTCTTGCAGGGTATATATCCACCAAAATCACCTTGTCGAACAGTGAAAGGCTCTCGGCGAATTCCTTGTAGAAGTCGGCTGTGCGACTGAACAGGTGTGGCTGGAACAGGACTGTCACTTTTTTGTCGCCATACAGTTCCTTTATTGATTTTGCACAGGCACGCACCTCGTCGGGATGGTGTGCATAGTCGCTGATGAGTACCAGGTCGTTCTCTTTGATATGGAAATCAAAACGCCTCTCGGCACCGGCAAAGCTCTTCATTCCGCGCTTTATCTCCTGAGCCGTTGCGCCGCAAATTTCGGCCATTGCCATAGATGCAATACCATTTTCTATGTTTATGCTCATTGGAACGCCAAGTTCAACATCGTCTATCCTTTGCCACGGCGATACATAGTCAAATATGATCGTTCCTCCACCGATGCGTATGTTTTCGGCATGGAAATCTCCGCTCTCGCGGTTATATGTAAATGTCTTTACTCCGGGCTTTGTGCGTGGAGTGACCTCGAGTCCCTCGTGTATGATAAGGTAACCGTCTTCGCGAATCCTTTCAGTGAACTGTGCAAACGCTTCGAGATAGTTCTCCTTGTTACCATATATATCAAGATGGTCGGGGTCGGCCGATGTTATGGTTGCCACAAATGGCTGCAAGTGCAGGAAAGAACGGTCATATTCATCGGCTTCAATCACTACAATGTCGCTCTTCTCTGTTGTTATGAGGTTACTTTTGTAGTTTTTTGATATGCCACCAAGGAAAGCTGCGCAGTCAACATCGGAACTGTGCAGCAGATGTGCCGTCATGGTAGATGTTGTAGTCTTTCCATGTGTGCCGGCAGCGCACACACCTCGCTTGCCTTTTGTTATTATGCCAAGAACCTCGGCTCTCTTTTTTATCGTAAACCCTCCGTCAATGAACAGACTCCACTCTTTATGGTCGGCCGGTATAGCCGGGGTGAACACAACGAGTGTTGTCTCCGGGTCCTTACATTCTGCAGGAATAAGGTCGATATTCTCCTCAAAGTGTAGCACTGCACCCTCCTCAATGAGTCTCTTCGTCAACTCACTGGGTGTGCGGTCGTATCCTCCCACAAACTTGCCTTCGGCCAGAAAATATCTTACAAGGGCACTCATTCCAATGCCTCCCGCGCCAAGGAAATATACCGATTTAATATCCTTCAGTTCCATTATTTCAAGTTCTCTTTTTTGCGTCGTGTTTCTTTTTCAATATAAGCATCTGCAAGCATCAGCACCTCATTTGCAATATCTTCGGCAGCATTGGGTTTACCCATCTTCTCAATGTTCTTCTCGAGCTGTGAAATCTTGGTATCGTCGTTCACAGTCTCAATGGCCTTCTGTATCAGTTCTTCCTTCACCTTTGCATCGGCAACATAAATTGCCGCATCCTTTTCAACAAGTGCCATTGCATTCTTTGTCTGGTGGTCTTCTGATACATTAGGAGACGGAACCAGGATTACAGCCTTGCCGAGCAATGCGAATTCCGAGATTGAACCGGCGCCGGCGCGTGAGACAACAAGGTTTGCAGCGCTCAGTGCATTGGCCATGTTTGAAACGAAGTCTGTTATTGTCAGGTTCTCGGGTTTTCCAATCTCGGAAACTCTCTTTTTCATCTCCTCAAAATAGAGTTTGCCTGTCTGCCATATAAACTGTATGTCCGCATTGTTCCTGATAAGCTCAATGTTTGCCATGACACCCTCGTTTGTGCTACGGGCACCAAGACTTCCACCCACAATGAGTACACATTTTTTGTTCTCGTCGATTTGCATGGCCTTCATCGCCTCCTTGCGGTTGGCGCGCATTTCAAGCAGGTTCTTGCGCACAGGGTTGCCGGTCTTTTTAATTTTTTCATGGGGGAAGAAACGCTCCATTCCATCATAGGCTACACAAATGAGCTTTGCGCGTTTAGACAGAATCTTGTTTGTCACTCCGGCATATGAATTCTGTTCCTGTATCAATGTGGGAATATTCATCTTGGCTGCCATTTTCAGAGTGGGGCCACTGGCATATCCACCCACACCGACAGCGGCCTGTGGGGCGAACTCCTTTATAATCTTCTTTGCCATTCGCTGGCTCTTGAATATTTTCCACAGAACCTTGAAGTTCTTCAAGAGGTTTTTACGGTCAAAACCGGCTATTGGTAATCCCACGATATCATATCCGGCATCCGGTACTCTCTGCATCTCCATTCTGTTGTCTGCACCCACGAACAGAATCTTTGCTTCTGGCATCTTTGCCTTGATGGCATCTGCTATGGACAGTGCCGGGAATATATGGCCTCCGGTGCCACCTCCGCTGATGATTATTCTATACTCCTTTTTCATAAGTGTAGTGTTTTACCTTGTATCGCTTTTTTCTTCTCTTCTGTTTTGTTTGCATATTGGCTTATACTCAAGAGAAAGCCTATGTATATACAGTTTATGAGAACAGATGTTCCACCCTGGCTCATCAAAGGCAATGGCTGTCCGGTGACAAAGTCGCCAACAGAGATATACATGTGCAGCAGAGCCTGCATCACAATTATCATTCCAATACCCATTGACAGGAATGCCGGGAAAGGGTCATCACATTTACTCGCAATTTTCCCGCTTCGGAACAGCAGTGTCAAGTAAAGCAATATTACAAAGGCTGCTCCCAGCAGTCCCAACTCCTCAATGATAACGGCGAATATGAAATCCGAGTAGGCATGGGGTATGAAATCTCGCTGAATGGAGTTTCCAGGGCCACAGCCTATTATATTGCTTGATGCAATGGCTATGTGAGAGTAGGTCTTTTGTGCATTTTTATCCATGTCATACTCTTCGGCCGTAACGGGCTTGGGATTGACAGCTTCATTTATACGGTTATGCCATGTCATGACCTTGCTCTTGCCGAAAATAGGGTAAAGAATCTGTGGTGTATATATGATTGTTCCCACCATAAATGTCGCACCAGCCGCGGCAGTACCTATTGTTATTAGCATTTGCTTTTTGGGTATCCGTCCTATGAACATCATGAAAAACACTGTAAATACAAGCAGTACGGCTGATGAGAAGTTTTCCTTGAAGATTATTACTGAAGGTATGATTGTACATGCAAGGATTTTCCAGTATGCTGCATTGTCATTGTTTATGAATCCCTTTTTCGGGTTCTTTATGAAAATGCCCAATATCTGTGTGTATATCCTGTTTATCAGTTTTATTCTTTTGGAATTCGCCAACGCTTCACCGTTGTGGTATTTTGCCAGAATGCGTGCTGTCATCATCACTACACCCATCTTGGCAAGTTCCATTGGCTGGAATGTCATGCCCATTATGCTTATCCAACGCGCACTGTCATTGATTCTGGCACCCTGCAACTGCGCCCAAACCAGTCCTATGAGACCAATCCAATAGATTATCCCGCTGAGTTTGTCAATCCATTTGGCTTTTAGGGTATGCATGAACCAGGCAATGAGAATACCTCCCACAAGAAATCCGGTGTGCTTGATGATAGGTCCCCAATAACTGCCTGTTTCATAGGTCTGGCGGCTTGTTGCACTGAACACCTCGACCCATGATATGGCACAGAGTGTGATGAAGACAATCCATATTGTCTTGTCACCTTTGAATAGTATGCGCTTTAACTTCTCTCCTTTCATAGTCTTTAAAGTTTACAGACAAGGTTCTTGAACTGTTTTCCCCTGTCTTCGTAACTCTTGAAAAGGTCGAAACTTGCACAGCATGGACTAAGTAGAACAGTCTCTCCGCTCTTTGCCATGCGGTATGCGGCATTAACACACTCCTCAATGCTGTGAGTGTCGGCAATCGGCAAACTGTAATCCTTAAAGAAATCCAACAGCTTGCTGTTGTCTGCCCCAAGGAATATCAGTCCCGAGCATTTCTCTTTTACAAGTTCGGCAATCTCATTATAGTCATTGCCTTTATCTTTTCCGCCCAAAATGAGTACGGTCTTCTTCTTCATGCTTTGCAGTGCATACCAGCAACTGTTTACATTTGTAGCCTTTGAGTCATTGATATATTCGACGCCATTTACCACAGCAACCTTTTCAAGACGGTGCTCAACGCCGGCAAAACTACTCAACGCTTCTCTGATAGTCTCCTTGCGTATGCCTGCTACATTTGCCGATATTCCGGCAGCCATAGAGTTGTACAGGTTGTGCTTGCCTGTCAGCGACAGTTCCTCAAGTTCAAGATTGAACGGTGTTGGCTCGGTAAATATCAGTTTCTCTTTATGTACATATGCTGCTGCACCCTCGTGCTTCTCCTCGGCAAAGGGGTATAGCTTTCCGTGTTTGTACTTTGGCAGTTCGTTTTTTATTATTGGGTCATCGTTCCAATATACAAAAGCGTCATCGGGCTGCTGGTTCTGCAGAATACGCAACTTCGCGTCTATGTAGTTCTGCATGTTGTGGTCATATCGGTCGAGGTGGTCGGGTGTTATGTTCATCAACACCGCCACATTGGCGCGGAACTCGTACATGTTGTCAAGTTGAAAACTGCTAAGTTCCACAATGTAATAATCTCTATCCCCCTCGGCGACCTGTAGCGCAAGGCTGTTGCCAATGTTGCCGGCCAGACCGACATCAAGCCCGGCTTTTTTGAATATGTGATATATCAGCGAAGTGGTGGTTGTCTTGCCGTTGCTACCGGTTATGCACACCATCTTTGCTCTTGTATAACGCCCGGCAAACTCTATCTCCGAAACAATGGGGATGCCGGCTTCTCTTATCTGTACAACAATTGGTGCCTCGTGTGGAATACCGGGGCTTTTTATAACTTCGCCTGCGTTCAGTATCAGCTCTTTCGTGTGCTTGCGCTCCTCCCAGGGGATATTGTGCAGATCGAGCATCTGCTTGTATTTGTCGGCAATGGCTCCAAAGTCTGACAAAAAGACATCAAATCCCAGTTTCTTGGCCAAGATGGCTGCTCCGCATCCACTCTCGCCTCCGCCCAATATAACAATTCTTCTATCCATTTATCTAATCTTTAGAGTCATGAGTGTAATAGCTGCCATGACAATGGTTACAATCCAGAAGCGAACTGTAACCTTTGCTTCGTGCAAAGGTCTTTGCGGTCCTTTGAACACATATTTGCAATCCTTGTCAAGTTTTTCATCTTCAATGTTGTAGTGGTGATGCAATGGGGCACGACGGAACAGCCTTTGCTTGATGCCCTTTTTCTTGCCTTTTTTGAAGTATGCAACCTGAGCCATGACAGAAAGGTTCTCGGCAACGAATACACCACAAAGCAGTACAAGGAGAATCTCTTTGTGTAGTAGTATGGCTATCACTCCAATGATACCTCCGATAGTGAGGCTTCCTGTATCTCCCATGAACACCTGTGCCGGGAATGAGTTGTACCATAGGAAACCAACGAGTGCTCCAATGAAGGCGAAGGTGAATATAACCACCTCTTCTCCTCCCGGAAGGAACATTATATTCAAGTACTCCGACCATGTTGCATGGCTCGAAGCATAGGCCAGTATAGCCAATGCAATTCCAATAATAGCGGCATTGCCGGCAAGCATACCATCCATTCCGTCGTTCAGATTTGCCCCATTGGAAACGGCTGTTACAACAAATATCGTTATCAGAACGAACAGTGCCCATCCGGCCTCCTCCTTGTAGTCTCCGCAGAACGACATTATCTCGCTATAGTTTATGTCATGATCCTTTACAAACGGGATTGTTGTCTTGTTCTCCTTTGTAGCTTTGGTGCTCAACTGTACGGTTTTCACACCATTGTTTTCAACGGTGACATTATCTCGCATAACCGTCTGTGAACTAAAACACAGAGTAAGGCCGATAACGAGTCCAAGACCTACCTGTGCAAAGATTTTTGTTTTTCCTGATATGCCATCTTTTCTCTTTTTGAATGTCTTTATGTAGTCATCGGCAAAACCCAGGATTCCCAGCCATACTGTTGCAACAATCAGCAGGAGCATATAGACATTACTCAAGTTTCCAAGTAGCAGACATGGAACAAGTATGGCAATGATAATGATGAGCCCACCCATTGTTGGCACACCGGCCTTGAGGTTATTCTTGTCAAATTCGCGCAAAGTCTCGGTTATCTGCTTTTTCTTGAAATATTTTATGAGATAACTGCCAAACCATGCCGACACAACAAGTGAGATGACAATGGCAAGCAAGGCGCGGAATGATGTGTAGTGCATCAATCTTGCTCCCGGCAAGTTCGAGTTGGAAAAAAGGTCGAATATGTAGTATAGCATAGTGTTTTATTGATTAAGAATTTCTTTTAAAACTTCCTTGTCATCAAAATGGTGTTTCACGCCTTGTACCTCCTGATAATTCTCGTGTCCCTTTCCGGCAACAACTATCACATCTCCTTTCTGCGCAAAGGCACAAGCTGTTCTGATAGCCTCTTTACGGTCAACGATGGCAATGGTCCTCTTCCTTTGTTCGCTGTCCAGACCTGCAAGCATGTCGTTTATTATCTCCTGTGGGTCTTCGTTGCGAGGGTTGTCCGAGGTCAGTATGACTCTTTGGCTGCCTTTTGCTGCTTCAACAGCCATTATAGGGCGTTTACCCTTGTCTCTGTTGCCCCCGGCACCAATTATAGTGATTATGTTGCCTTTTCCCCTCAGCACATCGTTTACTGTGCCCAATACATTCTTTATTGCATCGGGGGTGTGTGCATAATCGACAATTGCCGAGAAACCTTCGGGTGAGTGCAGTGTCTCAAAGCGTCCCGAAACCGGCTTCAAAGTGCTTAGTATGCGCAGAACCTCTTCGGGCTCCTTGCCTAGTTCAACAGCTGCACCGTAGATTGCAAGCAGGTTGCTTATGTTAAAACGGCCTGTGAGCAATGTCGCAAATTCGCGGTTGTTGAATTCAAGTAACATACCGTCCAGGTGTGTCTCCAACAGGCGCGCCCTGAAGTCGCAGAGAGTGCGTGTAGAGTAACTCCTTATATCGGCATGGCAATTCTGTACCATCACCGGCCCGTTCTTGTCATCGAGGTTTGTTATGGCAAAAGCATTGCGTGGAAGATTGTCAAAGAAGCTCTTCTTTGCCTTCAGGTAGTTCTCCATGTTTTCATGGAAGTCCATGTGGTCGCGAGTGAGGTTGGTGAAAATGCCACCTGCGAATTCAAGGCCACCAACGCGCTGCTGTGCGAGGGCATGAGAACTCACCTCCATGAAGGCATATTCACACCCGGCCTCAACCATTTGTGCCAACAGCCTGTTTAGCGATATGGCATCGGGTGTGGTGTGCGTTGATGGGTACGGAGTCCCGTCAATGTAGTTGCAAACGGTCGAGAGCAAACCACAACGGTGTCCCATCTTGCGGAACAACTCATACAGTAGCGTTGCAATAGTGGTTTTGCCATTGGTACCTGTTACACCTACCAATTTTAGTTTTTGTGACGGGTTTCCATAGAATGATGTCGCCAGTTTTCCCACTACATCTTGTGCATTTGGGAATGTTATATATGCAACATTGGGCGACTGTTTCTCCGGAATCTTCTCACACACAATGGCAACCGCACCTTTCTCCTCTGCTGTTGAAATGTATTGGTGTCCGTCTGTTTGAGTTCCCCTGACAGCAATGAATACATCTCCATCCTTCACAAGACGCGAGTCCATGTTTATACCACGGATGTCAACTTCCTCTTTTGGAAGTACCATCCTGATACATTGTGTCTCTCTTAACAATTCGCTTAATCTCATTGTCTGTATATGTTCTTTTATCGTTTTTTTAAAGTTGTTACTCCAGTTCCAATATAATGGTGTCCCCCTTCTTCCTCTGTTTCTTAACGGTACCGAAGCCTTCAATCTTTACCTTGAAATTGTGCTTTTGCAATAGGTATATTGCCTCTTTTGCTCCCATTTTGGTAACATCCGGAACTTTTCCAAGTTCCTTTGCCGTGGCCTTGTATTTGCCGTTTTTGCCGAATGTTATCTCTCCCCACTCTTTGCCTTTCTCAACCTTTGGGATAGAGTCTATTGCCCCAATGCTATTCAGCAGATAATATGCTTCACCAATGTTTCCTTTCTTTATGGCCGGGGTTATATGAACCTCCTTTTCTCCGCTCTTCTTAACCGGAATAGCAAGTTTGTCGGTCATAATCTTCTCGGCAATCTCCTTGAATACCAATGCTGAAGTACTGCCACCACCATAGCTGCTGCTGTCCTTTTCTTTCTGTGGTCGCGGGTCGGTTTCATAGTCATACATTATCTGCACAATGAGAGTGTATTCGGGTGCATCGGCAGGGAAGAAACCGCAAAAGCTCAGCAATTTATCCTTGTCTCCGTTGGGGTGCTTCTTGCTTGCATACTGCTTTGCGGTTCCGGTCTTTCCCGCAATTCTCATCAATTCGGAGTGCGCATTTTTGCCGGTACCGTCGCGTTTGCCGTATCTCCAATCCTTTTTGTCCGCAATAATGCTCTTGCCATTGACAACCGAGTCAAGCATTGCAGTTACAGCCTGTGCAACATCTTTGGAGAAGAGTTGTTCGTTAATGACTTTTGTGGGGAACTTCTCTATTACTTTTCCGTTGTTCAATATTGCCTTAACCAGTCGTGGTTGCATCTGTCTTCCACCGTTTGCAATGGTGTTGTAGAACGAAACCATGTTTATGGCAGTCATCTCCACAGCCAATCCCATTGCCATTGAGTTTAAAGTATATCCATCCCAACCGCCCTCCTGTCCTCTTGTATCCGGTGTCTTGATATATGGGGTAACCTCATCATCCACAAGGTTGTAATTGTCTGTCAATCCGAATCTCTTCAGTGTGTTTGTGTACTGTTCAGGGTTGTTCAGATATGCGTTCCTTACAAATTGTACAAGGCTGATGTTTGAAGAGTACATCATGGCATCGCTCATGCTGTATTTTCCGGTTCCGTTGTTGCGGTACATCTCATCGTGTACTCTGTGTCCTTTGAAATTGTGTACTCTCTCAGGGAATGCGGTCACCGAGTCCTGCGTCGTGAGCTTTCCGTCCGCAAGTATGGCTGTAAGCGCTACAGTCTTGAAAATGGAACCGGGTTCATTGCGTTCGCATAGAGCCTGGTTTTTCTGCACATATACGCTGTCTTTGGTGCCAAAACGAATGGTTTTATTGCCTATACTGTCTGTGTATTCCCCCTTCTCATTGCGTGCGAGATTAACGATAGCCTTGATGTCGCCGCTTTTTGTCTCCATCAATATTGCCCATCCAGCTGCAAGTCTCTTCTCCTTAAGCTCACGCTCCAGGGCTGTATGGCATATATCCATCATTTGGGCATTAAGCGTGGTCTGCACATCATATCCGTCTTTTGGTTGCTTCTCCTCGTGTGTGGTAATCCACTTGCCACCCACTTTTGCCCTTGTTCCAATACCGGCTTCACCTTTGAGATAGCTATTGTATTTTTTCTCAAGTCCGCTTACCTCCTCTATATTTCTACCGTTTTTTTCAGTGTTTCTGGAGACACCAAATACATTATTACCAGTGTTTCCAATGAAGTTCTCCCGGCTTTTGACCTCTTTGGTGTAGCAACCGCTGTACTTTTTGCCAAGGTTTATTATTGGGAGTTCCTGTATTTTCTTGTATTGTTGGTATGTGATACTACCTTTGTAGGGCTGATATCCACCTTTTAGTTCCTTCCGGGCATCCAGGAAGCGCTCTTTTAGTAATTTGACAGAGGTCCCCGGCAAAATGGCGTTCATGCCAACACAGAGTTCATGCAGATGTTTTTCCCATATTGAATCTCTTTCTGCATTGACCGTTTCCTCATCTTTTTTGTTTCTTGGATTGTAGTATTTGAAGTCGAACAGCAACCTGTATTTCGGCAAGGTGCTGACGATTAGTTCCCCGTTGTCGTCCAAGAGATTTCCTCGGCGCGCCTCTATTGGCTCGTCCCGTCTGATGTTCTCCTCTTTTATCTTGTTCCAGTCGTCACGCTCAAAGAACATTATAATGGCAGCTTTGCCCACGATTATAATGCCTGCTAAGGTGAATGCAAAAATCACCAGCAGGTTGAATCGTAGAACAACATTTGGACGGAACTTGAACATATTATTGTTTATCTTTATATATAATATAAGGTGTTGATAGTGGCTGGACTTCTATATTATTTTCTTTTAGTTTGTCTTCTATTGCCGAATTTCGGCGTTCGCGGGCAAATTCACTTTTTACTACCAACAGGTTATTTCTTATTTCGTTTCTTCTCTTTGTGAGTTTGTCTATCCGTACAAGCTCCTTTTCATGTTGGTAGCGGTTACTTACATAAAAGAAACAATATACGACAATCAAACCTAAGAGCATGGCGTTTTTTGTGAGAATATTACTTGTAAAGAGTCGTCCACCCAGCAAAAAGGAGAATATGCCCTCCTTTCGCTTCTTCTCTGCCTTTCTTTTCTTTTCGCTCATGCTTCTTATTTTTTTATCGCTATTCGTAATTTTGCACTGCGCGAACGCGGATTGCGCTCCATCTCTTCGTCTGTGGGGGCTACAACCTTCTTCATGTCGAATGGCGATGTTGTGTTGCCATAGAAGTCCTTTTCAATCTTTCCTTCAAAGTTACCGCTCTTCATGAAGTTCTTTACAATGCGATCTTCGATAGAATGGTATGTTATAACAACCATTCTGCCACCGGGCTTCAACAAATCTTTTGCTCCTATGAGCATCTCCTGCAGAGCCTCAACCTCCTTGTTTATCTCAATGCGCAGAGCCTGGAAGACCTTTGCCATCTCCTTCTTTTCGCGTTGTGGCGGACAGAATGGTTTGGCTATCTCTATTAGCTCGTTTACGCGCTGGATGGGTTTGATAGCTCTTGTTTTTACAATTTTTGCAGCCAATTTGCGTGCGCAGTTGAGTTCTCCATAGAACTTGAAAATCCTTGTGAGTTCCTCTTCTGTGGCGCGGTTCAGCAGGTCGGCCGCAGTCTCGCCACCGCGCTTGTTCATTCGCATGTCAAGGTCTGCGTCAAAACGGAACGAGAAACCTCGTGTCTCATCATCGAAGTGGTGCCCCGACACTCCAAGGTCGGCAAGTATCGCATCAACCTTTGTGGCATTGTGGTAGCGCATGAAATTGTAGATAAACCTGAAGTTGCCACGCACAAAGGTAAAGCGTTTGTCATTTGGAGCATTCTTTTCGGCATCCTCATCCTGGTCAAAGCTGTACAAGTGTCCTTTTGCCCCCAAATGTGACAAAATCTCTCGCGAATGTCCACCTCCGCCAAATGTCACATCAATGCATGTACTGTTTGCGGTAATTTCCATTCCGTTCACGCTCTCTTTGAGCAGTACCGGGGTGTGATAAACTTCGGGGTTATTCATTGTTATCTCCTTTCTCTGCTGTCATGATTCTTTCAAGTTCGCGTCCGAAATCGTCTGGGTTCATAAATGGCTTGTCCAATTTCTCCTTTGCCCAAATTTCAATGGTGTCGTCCATGCCAATGAAACGCACCTCCTGCTTAATATCTGCCATAGTCATGTATCTCTTTGGCAGCAGGATGCGTCCATTGCTATCGAGGCTCAGCTCCTCAACATCGGCAACGAACTGACGGAATATCATCTGGTGGGCTGCATTCCAGCGGTCGAGCCTGCTACGCAGCAGGTCAAGCTGCTCGTTCCAACTCTTCTCGGGGTAGAGCACAAGGCAATCCTGATAGACATCTTTGCGCAACATAACTTTCTCACATCCTGCTTCTTGCAGAATGTGGCGAAAGCATGCAGGCAAGAAAACTCGTCCCTTGCTGTCGCTTTTTGCCTCTATGTTACCAATGAAACGCATACTTTACCCGGAATGTATAATATTCGTTCCAAAATTACACAATTCCCCACAATTCCCCACATTTTTTAAGAGAAAAATAAAATAAAGTTTTCAACAGGTCGCTTGTCTGTTAATCAAAATCCTATTGAATTGAAAATAAACATCTTGTTATACTGCTTTCCAGTGGCGGTATGGACAGATAAAAAGCCGTAATCACTTTCGCAATTACGGCTTTGGAGCAGATGTTTTTATTGATATTATTTCTGTGCTTCAACCCTCTTGGGAAGGTTGTGGTTGAGTAGCAGGCAACCAATGATTGCCGAGATGACCGATCCACACAGAATGCCGAGTTTTGCATTGTTCAGCATTTGGGCTCCACTTTCACATGTGGCATCATATGAAAGACCTGCTATGAAGATTGAGACTGTGAGACCGATTCCGCAGAGCATGCACACCGATGTGAATGATTTCCAGCTTGCTCCCTGTGGCAATTGTACAATGCCCAATTTGATGGCAATCCATGAGAAGATGAAGACTCCTACGAATTTGCCAACTACAAGACCAACCATGACAGACAGTGCTACACCGCTAAACAGGTCACTCAGTTCCATGCCCGAGAAGTCGATGCCAACATTGGCAAGGGCAAAGAGTGGAATAATGAAGTAACCGATTATATTGTGCAGGCTGTCCTCGAGTTCCTGTAGCGGACTGATGAGCTTGTCGGCGGCCGATTCAATACTTTTCAGTTTGTGAATTTCTTCATTTGTGAGAATGGCTGTGTTGTGCTTGCCTACAGTGTGTACCTCGTCAAAGCAACCGATATTCTCCTTTATTCGCTCAATGTATCGTGTCGCTCCCTTGCGCAGTGAACCCGGAACGCAGAAGGCTGTAATAACTCCGGCAATGGTAGAGTGTATGCCCGAATTCAGCATAAAATACCAGAGCACAAGACCTGTTACCAGGTAGAAGTTCTTTGACATTATCTTCCTGTTGTTGCCAATCATCAGAATAGCAATACATGCACCGGCAAGCAACAGATAGTCAACATTTATTGTAGAAGAGTAGAACAGAGCGATGACAATGATACCCCCAAGGTCGTCGGCTACGGCAAGTGCTGCAAGGAATATTTTCAGGCCAATTGGCACCCTTTTGTCAAAAATGGATAGCACACCAAGAGAGAAGGCAATGTCTGTAGCCATTGGAATGGCGACACCTCGTGTCATCTCTGGGTTGTTGGGGCATGTCAGCCAAAAGAACAGTACCGGGATGATCATACCACCGCAGGCTCCAATAATCGGTAGCATCGCCTTCTTGCGAGAAGAGAGTTCGCCAACGAGTATCTCTCTTTTTATTTCAAGACCTACAGACAAAAAGAAAATGGCCATCAAAAAGTCATTGATTACATCTGCAAGCGCCATTGGATGACCGTTATGGCTGAACAGATTGAATTCACCAATTGAAAGGCTCACCTCTCTATTCCAGAAACTGAAAAAC
>JAFNWA010000113.1 GCA_017383665.1 Bacteroidaceae bacterium
GAGGAATATGGTGACTACTGTGCTTGGGGTGAAACCGTGGAAAAGCAAGCCTATGACTGGAAAACCTATAAATGGTGCAAAGGGCGTGACGATAAAATGACCAAGTATTGCGTCGATGAAGATTTTGGCGATGTAGATAACCGAATCGTGCTCGACCTGCAGGACGATGTAGCCCGTGCTCAGTGGGGTGGTGCATGGCGCATGCCTACACACGAAGAGTTTAAAGAGCTCCTTGACAACTGCGCTTGGCAGTGGACGACCCTGAACGGAGTGGATGGTTGCAAGGTGTTCGCTCTCAATGGTAACAGTATCTTCCTGCCTGCGGCTGGTTGCTGTTTTGAATCGCAAAGCATCGGTTATAATGGCTTCTATTGGACAAGCTCGCTTTGTGAATATAGCAACTGCGATGCCTATCACCTTTATTTCGGCGAAGACGAATACTGGTGTGACAATTTACAACGCTACTATGGCTTTAGCGTGCGCCCCGTGTGTGACTGATTCAAGAGATAGCCGCTATGTAAGCCTGTCGTGAGGGATGGGCTCGAAAGTAGTGCGATAGAGTAGTAGGCTTCAAGAACCAAAGTTCTTGGAGCCTGCTATGTTGTTGTCAACATCTTTCACCGTTTTGTGCTCGTTAATCTACTGTTGAATGGGTAAAAAACGCGCTTTGTATTGTTTTGATTCCCAGGTATAAAACTTATTTGCATTTTAAATAGCTTTTTAATAATAAATTATTAAATTTGCAAGAAGTGATACTCTGCTTGTTCTCGGTGGGTGAAATTTGGCGGTTTTAGACAATACTGTATGAACAGGCAGGGAATTCCTCAGTAAGTAATACTAAAACAATAAAGTCATGAAAATTGCAGTAGCAGGAACAGGTTATGTAGGTTTGAGCATAGCTACTTTGTTGGCACAACACAACGAGGTTGTTGCCGTTGATGTAATCCCTGAAAAAGTTGAGAAGATAAACAACCGTATATCGCCCATCCAGGACGACTATATTGAAAAGTATCTTGCCGAGAAACAACTTAACCTGCGTGCAACACTCGATGGCCGCGAGGCGTACAGCGATGCCGACTTTATTGTCATTGCAGCCCCCACGAACTACGACCCACAGAAGAACTTCTTCGACACACACCACATTGAGGATGTTATTGACCTTGTACTTGAGGTAAACCCACAGGCAACAATGGTCATCAAGAGCACCATTCCCGTGGGCTACTGCCGAAGCCTTTATGTGAAGTATGCCCGCAAGTTCAAGGAGATGGGCTGGGACACCACACACAAGTTCCGCTTGCTCTTCTCGCCCGAGTTCTTGCGTGAGAGCAAGGCACTCTATGACAACCTCTATCCAAGCCGCATAATCGTGGGCTACCCAAAGATGATTGACAAGTTCGACGAGGAAAACGATGCCATCAAAGCCATTGCCGGTAATCACCTCGAAGAGGCTGCGCACACCTTCGCATCGCTCCTGCAGCAGGGTGCAATCAAAGAGAATATCCCCACGCTGTTTATGGGGTTGAAAGAGGCCGAGGCCGTGAAACTCTTTGCAAACACATATCTTGCTTTGCGCGTAAGCTACTTCAATGAGCTCGACACATACGCCGAGATTAAGGGACTCGATTCTGCGGCCATCATTAAGGGCGTAGGTCTCGACC
>JAFNWA010000114.1 GCA_017383665.1 Bacteroidaceae bacterium
ACTACCCCCCATTTGTCCTGGATGAAGTTTGCTGTGAATGTAGCCGCTTCCTTGCCATAGTAGATGAATGGGTTGTCGTTGCTGACTACTTCGCCGTCCTTTGTCCAGTTCTCGAAGTTGTAACCGGTGTTTGCGGTTGCTGTAATCTTCACAGCCTCGGTAGTTGAGATTGAGAGCTCGCTTGTACCCTCGATGGCAACCGAGCCGTTAGTACCCGCAACGGCTGTTACGGTGCGCGCACTGGTAATATCCTCAATGAGTGCGAGGTTGAATGTGATTACAGTGCCGTCGCTATATGTAACCTTGGCAGTTGTCTTTCCAATGGTTGCATCGGCAGGGATTGTCACTTTGTTGCCGTTTGCTGTGAGTGTCTCACCGTTGCCGGCATTGCCGTCGGCGTTGAGGTCAATCCAAACGCTTGAAATTGTAACATTCTTGCCAATGATGAGAGGAAGTTCAACTTCCTGGCCACGATAAACCTCGGGGATTACATCGCTCTTTGTTGCGTTTGTAGTAACACCCATTGGGAAGATGTAGTTCTTGGTTGCACCCTTAACACGACCGAAGTAGTTGCCGAATGTCTGCGCAGCCTTCTCGGTAGCTGTCATACCTGTTGGGATAACAATCTGTGAGTAGTCACCGGCGTAATTGTAAGTATCGTTAAAATCGACTGTCCAAGGATACTCGAAGCCGCTGTACCAGCCACCGCTAGGAGCGCCTCCGTTGTTCTCGAAGAAATTTTTCCAACGCCAGTAGTGGAAGTCCTTGATAAGACCTGCCCAGCAACGGTTAGAGTAGTCGTGAAGGTCGGTATTGCCCTTTGACCACACTGTTACCTGTGTACGAGCGTTCCACTCGAGCCAGTTGCGGTCGTTCTCTGTTGTACCGGCAACCTCGTCGGCAATGTTGCGCGCTAGGCTTGTCCAACGCTCGAGTTTGAAGTTCTCGTCGTAAGAGAGCATCTCATCGAGGTCGAGCATCAACTGCAGGTAGAGCTGATAGAGACGTGTATATTCTGCATCGTTGCCGCGAGCTGCGTTGATGAGTGGCAGCAACTGTGCCGCATAGTCAACCATTGCCTGGCGCACAACGTCAATGAAATCGTAGTTATAGTTTGCGATACCATCCTCTCCGCCGTTTTCCGTTACAAGGTCTTTGACAGAATAGAGCTGGTCGGCAGCAAGTAGCACATCTTGTGTATCCCAATAGATTGCCGAAGTACTCCAAGATGATACGCTACCGATTGTCCAGTTAGGACGCGCAAGGATTACTGCTTCTGATGTACCCTGCTGGTTAACCTTACAATCCCAAACAGATTTCTTAAGGTTTTTCAAAGCTTCAAGAGCCGCGGGAGCGGTCTTTGAATCGACACCGTAACGCGAGTGAGAATATTCTGCCAACCACGCATCTGCGCCCGGATTGCTATTCATCCAGGGAAGCTCAAAGAGCATATCATAAAGGATGGGGTTAGTTTCGGTACCCTCGGGGGTAGCACCGATACCCTGACAGTTGTTGTTCTTTGCAAGAGCCTGGAAATAGCCATCCATAGTTGTCTCCAAGCGACCGTGCAGACCGCTGCGGCCACCGAAGTTGTGGAGCATACAGTAGATGTATGGACAAGTGTCGTAGTAGTTTGTTCTCCATTTTGCAGCATTGTCGGCGTAGATATTGTCGGCAAAGAGGTCAAGGCCTATGAAACGGTTGGTGTAACCGGCATTTTTCATTGCTGTGAACGCACCACTCTGTGGCACACCCTGCCAGTACTGGATAATCCAGCTTGGAGATTTTGTTACCTTATAGGTTTCCTTTACCTCCTGCTCAACATTACCAAAATGCTTGTCAAGTTCCACCATGATATTGGGATAGCAAGTCTCGTTGGTCACGCCGCCGGGGAGTGAACCCTCGTGGAAGGGGTCAATGCTATAAAGCTCGGACACACCCATAACCTCGTGCAAGTGCTTGTAGTAAACCTCGGCAAATGTACGGTAGCTCTCGGTGTTAGGTTTCAAGATATCGGGGCGTGTGTAACCACCTGCCCAAGTACCGTTGTTCACAACATCGCCGCTGCTGAAACCGTTGATTGAGTAGTTCACAATGCAGTTGGGCACCTGGCCGCTGAAGCCGGGGATAACGGGCTGCATACCAAGTTCGCGCATGCGCTGGAGCATATTGCGGCAGAGCTGCTCCTGACGGGTGTACCACCAGTCGGGGTTACCTTGCATGAACACACCTGTACCTTGTGACTCAATTGTACCACCCCAACCCTCAAGGTTGTTCATTGCAAACCATGCGATGAAGCCCGGGCCGGCAATGTAGGCGTTGATATCGCTCTCGCTAACGCCAAGCTCGCGCAGGAACTTGCGTGTAACAACATCCAAGCCCACAAGATTAAGCGGAGCGTTGATACCGTGCAGAGCCATCCAGTCAATCTCCTTCTGCCAACGGTCCCATGTCCAGAAAGCCATAGAATAGGAGAATGTACAGGTGTTGAAGTCGTAACGGTAGGCTGCGCTACTTACATGCTTCTCCTCC
>JAFNWA010000115.1 GCA_017383665.1 Bacteroidaceae bacterium
CAGCGCGGAGGGTCATGTCGACCACTTCGGTGGCGCTCTCTGCAGTCAGAACTTCCATTGCGTTGAAAGCAGCTTCGTTCCACAGCAACATCTGTGCCTTTGCCACCTCAATGGAGGCATCCACACCGCCGGTGAAGACCACATTGATGGCGCCTTCCAGTTCCACTTTACCATCTGAGCCTCAACACAATGGATATTCTCGAAACCCCACTGGCGCAACGATGCAGGAATCATCACTCTACCACAACCATGGATTGGAGTATAGACAATCTTCAAGTCCTTGTGGCGTGCGATAACATCGGGAGCGATAGAAAGAGTGTGAACCTTGTCAAGGAAAGCCTTGTCAACCTCCTCGCCGATAACCTCAATGAGCGCAGGATTACCGGTAAACTTGATATCCTCTACCTTTACGCTCTCAACATTCTTTATAGTGTTCACATCGTGTGGAGAGAGCATCTGCGCACCGTCGTCCCAATAAGCCTTGTAGCCATTGTACTCTTTGGGGTTGTGGCTGGCAGTGATATTCACACCGCTCTGACAGCCCAAGTGACGGATTGCGAAAGAAATCTCGGGTGTAGGGCGTAGATCCTCGAAAAGATATACCTTGATACCGTTGGCCGAGAAGATGTTTGCCGAAATCTCGGCGAACAGGCGGCTGTTGTTGCGGCAGTCGTGGCCAACGACAACCGAAATCTGCTCCAAATCCTTGAAGCACTCGTTAAGGTAATTAGCAAGTCCCTGTGTCGCCTTTCCCACAGTGTAGATATTCATGCGATTGCTACCTGCCCCCATGATACCGCGCAGACCGCCGGTACCGAACTCAAGTTCGCGGTAGAAAGCGTCAATGAGCGGTGTCTTGTCCTCATTGTCGAGCATTGCCTGAACCTCTTTTCTTGTCTCTTCGTCATAGGCAGGAGAAAGCCACTCTGTAGCCTTTTCCGTTACCATTTTAATAAGTTCCTGATCCATAATCTTTTATTATTACTTTACATTCTATTTGGCGTAATTATGCAATTATGTTGCGAATATACAAAATTCCGTGAAACTACAAATTATTTTGTAGCAGGAATGAGATAGCGGTCACCGGTCTCTTCCACAACCTTTTTCCAATAATCGGCAGAATAGCCGGGGCGTGTGATCTTGCCTGCAAGGCCAGTATTCGAGCGCTGTATCTTTCCGTTCTTCTCTTCCTTGACAACCAAGTCATTATACTTGACAATAACCTTCTCGCCAAAAGCCTTCCATGCAGCAAGTGTCTCCTCGCCGCTTGCAGTTGTGAAATCGGTCAACATCTTCACAGCATATTTGGGTGAAGTCTCAATCACAGCCAACGCCTCAGCCTCAACGGCCTTGCTCTGCTCATAAATAGCATCCTCAAGTTCAGCTTGAACCTGACGCATATCATCAATCACAAGCGAATATTTTGGATAAATCATATTAGAAACCCAGTTGAACACCCAGAACGATGATTTCCAAGAGAAAACAACGGGGTCGGCATATTGTTCGGCATAACAGTCGGGAACCGATGTGGCACAACAATATACAGGAGTGAACACAACCATATTCGCATCATCCGTACCGAACCACATCACACCGCCAATAGCATTGGGAAGCCATGAGCGCAACTGTGCCACAAAGGTGAAAGCAGTCTGGAATGTAGATATTGGACGCTCGTTGAAATACTCCTTGCCGTCAACCTCGAAACTGAGCGGTGATGGACGATAAGGCATTTTGTAAGCACCTGCACCCAAGTCATTTGTAATATCGAAAGGCGTACCCTCGTAGTGGTCGCGCATGCCACGCTGCATATCCTTTAAAGAGACAGGAGCCTTTGGTTTCATATAAAGAGGCATTGGCTCAGCAGTGGGATCACCGGCAGCCCAAGCAAGATACTTGTTCATATCCTCCTCGCCGAACATATTGAAGAAACTCCACACGCGTGCATCGCAGTAGCGCAGGCCGCCGAAATCGGCAGGGCAATAAGCCGCGGCAAAATCAAAATCCTCGTCCTTGCCGTCAAAGTAACCCATCTTGCGTGCGAACTTTATTACATCCTTTGAATAACGCACATTCTCCTTGTCCTTCATATCGAATTTGCGTATGCGCGCCTGGTTGGCGTGAGCCGAGATGCAGTCATCAGGGATGCGTATTGCAACCCACACAGCACCCTTCTCCTTGCCACCCTTGCCAATCATCTCAAGAATCCAAGCCTCATTGGGGTCGGCAATTGAGAAACTCTCGCCACTGCTGTAGTATCCATACTCGGCAACAAGCGAAGTCATCACATCAATAGCCTCGCGCGCAGTGCGTGAACGCTGCAGAGCGATATAAATGAGATTACCGTAATCGATACCGCCGTTGAGGTCAACAAGTTCCTCGCGACCTCCGAAAGTAGTCTCTGCAATAGCCACCTGATGTTCGTTAATATTGCCAAGCACATTGTATGTCTGGCGAGCCTCACGGATTTGGCCAAGATATTCGCCCGAATCCCAGTTATAGATATCGCGCATTGTACCCTCGGGATACACTGCTGCAGGGAAATGAGCCACAAAACCGCTCATACCGTAGCTGTCGGCACTGTATGAGATGAACACCGAGCCATCGGCCGAAGCCTTCTTGCCCACAATAAAGTTGGTGCATGCCGCACCCTCCATCACAAAAAGCAGCGTAGCCACCAAAGTAAACAGAATCTTCTTCATAGTATTTTAGTTTATCAATATTTTATACTCTTTTCAAACACAGTACTGTTTCCATAGGCGTCAGTCACCTCCACCTTAAGTTTATGCTTACCGCGCCTTATATTCTCCTGTCCGAAGTCGAAAGTCAAACGGCGCTCCTTGCTGCTATATTTAAACAGCACAAAGTTGCCGTTAAGAGTGCCCCGGAAAGACGACACCTTCGTCTCGTTGTCATAGAGGTCAAATACCAGACGGGCACTCTTCATCCACTCCTTTTCATTCACGGGGCTGAGTACAGGCGGAACAGTATCGGCTGCAACAGCATAAACGCCCGTTGATGATATTTTACCCACCACCTTGCCGTCGGCATACCTGCCACCCACCCAAGCGGTGTCCTTTTCAGTTATTTTACATATATACAATTTTGACCTGTCTGCAACATTCACATCACCGGCATCGAGCGACAGTTCCGCGCCGCGGCGAAAGAAGACATCCTCACCGGTTGATGCATAATATCCCGTAACCGCGCACACACCCTCTTCATTTCCAATTCTCAGGCAAGCATCGTCGAACAGTTCCCCTTTTGGAACAGAAAGGCTTGCCCCCTGTGCTTCAACAACATTTTCATTGCGCCACGAAAGCACCTCTATACCGGCCATTGGCAAAATATCGCAACAGTTGCCGCGCACAGCCACTTTAACTGTTTTTTTGTTTCCGTGATAATCCACAAGGCATAATTCCACACAATATACACGCTCCTCATCAATAGTTACCCATCCACGATTTTCGCCGAATCTGAATTGCCCGAATTTATTGTTTGGAGCAACAAAAAGTTTTTGGAAAGAGCCCTCATCCCGATTCTCCCTTCCCTTGTCCACACCCGAGAGAATCAGTTTGTTCTCCACAAAAGAGAAGTTATCCATCTGCGACTCGAACAACACCTCACCGTCAACGAGCAACTCAATACGATAAGCACCATACTTGTTGGTCGTATTATCCATATAATCAACAACATCGATGCCAAATCCAATTTTGCCCCATGCCTCAATTGTATCGCCAAGCACCCCCTCCTTCAAATCAAAGACTCGTGATGCAGACTCCCCGAACAGCACACCCTCTCCCTGGCGCGGATAAACCGCGATAGCCGTAGCCTTGGGTGCACGGGTATCCTTAATCTTGTTCTTGTAGAACTGCAGCGGGTTATACAGTTCGTTTCCCGTCACATCACGCACCTCAAAATGAAGATGCGGACCAAAAGAGTAACCAGTATTGCCGGCATACGCAAGCAACTCTCCACGCTTCACAGGGAACTCACCCGGTTGGAAATGCATGTCAACCGCAAATTGCTCCTTGTCATACTGATATTTACGCACGCGCTTGGCCACAGCAGCCGGGAAACGGTCAAGGTGACCATACACCGTCATATAGCCATCATGCATCACATACAACGCCAAACCATACCCACCGGTCTCAACCTTCGCCCTGCATATATAGCCATCAGCGACACAGCGAATCTGTTTGCCGGTCACGCCACCGGTTTTAAAGTCCACACCCGAATGGTAATGGCTCGAGCGCAACTCGCCAAAGTTTGCACTCAGCAACAGGTCAAAGTCAAA
>JAFNWA010000116.1 GCA_017383665.1 Bacteroidaceae bacterium
AACAAGCCTTATGGCGATGTCAGCATGATTTTGCGTGCCATGGCATTCAAGAAACACCCGTACCGTTGGTCCACAATAGGGCGCAAACTGTCACATATATCAGATGTCCCGACACGGGTGATACGCAGTTTCTACAAAAGATATTATGCCCCCAATAATGCAGTCTTGGCTGTCGTTGGCAACATCTCCTTTGAACAGGTGAAGGAGTGGAGTATCAAGTGGTTTGGTGATATCCCGGCCAAAGATATGGTTAAGCCTGCGCTTCCGGTTGAGCCTCGCCAGGTGAGACAACGCCGGAAAGTCGTGTACCGGAATGTCCCGGCCGATGCCCTTTATATGGGATTTCATATGGGAGGCCGCCTTGATGCCGACTATTATCCCTGCGATGTCATCTCTGATGTGCTCTCAAATGGCTATTCCGGTCGTCTTCTTCTTCGTCTTGTGAAGGAGCAGAAACTCTTTTCAAAAATTGATGCCTTCATATCAGGCAGCGAGGATGCCGGAATGTTCTGGATATACTCTCGTGTTGCCGATGGAATCTGCATCGAAGAGGCCGAGTCGGCCATTTGGCGCGAACTTGATGCGTTGAAGCAAGAACTTGTGCCAGAGGAGGAATTGGAGAAAGTGAGAAATCGCTTTGAGTCGGAATATACTTTCAGGAATATCAGTGGCGAGAATCTCAGCAACAATATTGCTTTGGCCGAGCTGCGTGGCGACCTTGAATCGCATCTTTCTGAACCGCAACGCTACCGTGCAGTGACAGCCGAGGATGTGCGTGATGCCGCTCGTGAACTGTTTCGCAAAGGAAATTCATCGGTGTTGCATTATTTGAGGAAAGAGTAGGGCTACACTCTCCCATGTTCAGTAAAAGAGGCTGACTAAAAGGCCTTAAAATAGCTCTTTTTATACAACCTCTCAGCAAAGCGGATGACCCAAAAGTAAAAAAAAAGGACATCTGCTTTTTTATTTATCGCTCCAATGATATAAAAAAGTATAGGCTGTCAATAGACAGCCTATACCGTTGTGTATTGTGAATTGTCTAATTATTCACCTTTACCCTCGAGCTTGCTCTTGAGTGCAGCAAGAGCATCGATGTCACCGAGAGTTGTAGATGCAGCCTGGTTCTGGATTGCAGGTGCAGCCTCCTCGGCCTTCTTTGTCTTGCGAGCAGCAGCAGCGGCCTTCTTCTCAGCCTTCTCCTCCTCCTTTGCAGCATCCTCGAAGATGCGGCTGTGAGAAAGGATAATGCGCTTAGCCTCCTTGTTGAACTCGATTACCTTGAATGACAACTTCTCCTCTGCAGCAGCCTGTGTGCCATCCTCCTTAACGAGGTGCTTTGGAGTAGCGAAGCCTTCAACGCCGTAGGGCAATGAAACAACTGCGCCCTTGTCGATGAGCTCTGTGATAACACCCTCGTGGATTGAACCAACAGTGAACACTGTCTCGAATACATCCCATGGGTTCTCCTCGAGCTGCTTGTGGCCAAGGCTCAAACGGCGGTTCTCCT
>JAFNWA010000117.1 GCA_017383665.1 Bacteroidaceae bacterium
ATCTCTCAAGGCAAGCATTATCTCTGCCTTTATTGTAAGTCTTTCGGCTTCGTCAATATATTTCAAATCATTGAAACGCTCAAGGGCTTGTGATGCTTCTCCGTTGTAGAGCAGTATCCTTATCTCCATCTTGACAAGTTCGGGTGCAGTGGGGTGCAGACGAGTTGCTGTGTCAAGAACATTCGCCGCATCATCGGAGCGGTCGATTGAAAGATAGTACGACAACAAGTCTGCGAACTCGTCAATGCCCAGATAGATGCCCATCTCTAATTTGATGGATTTCTCATACTTGGCAAGTAATTCGCGGAACTCGGGTGATTCGTAAAATCCTTTGTCGTTGCTCATTCTTTGCTCTTTGACCGTTGTTTATAAATGTGCCCAAAGGGATTTATTTCCCTTTGAGCTTGTTCCAAGTGTCCTTAAGTGAAACTGTGCGGTTGAAAATCAACTTCTCCGGTGTTGAATCGGGGTCGATGTTGAAGTAGCCGATACGCTGGAATTGCAGGTAGTCAAGCGGTTTGCGCTCGGCAAGATATTTCTCCACCTTACACTCCTTGAGTACTTTGAGCGAATCGGGGTTTATCATCTCCTTCATTGCGGTGAGCGCATCGCAGTTCTTGGCCTCGCGTATTGCTGCCATCTCGTCGCGTGGGTTTTCGGCGCTCCACAAGCGGTCATAGAGGCGTACCTCTGCGTCGAGGCAATGACGGCGACTCACCCAATGGATGGTGCTCTTAACCTTGCGGTTGGCCTCGGCTTCGCCGGTCTTTGTCTGTGGTATGTATTCGCAAAGCACCTCTGTGACATTGCCGTTCTCGTCCTTGTTGCAGCCGGTGCAAAGAACGATGTATGCGTTCTTCAGGCGCACTTCGCGACCCGGTGTCAAGCGGAAATAGTTCTTTGGAGCATCCTCCATGAAGTCGTCGCCCTCAATCCAGAGCTCGCGACAGAATTCAATGGTGTGTGTGCCGTCCTCGGGACGCTCAGGGTTGTTGATTGCTGTCAACTCCTCAACCTTCTCCTCAGGGTAGTTGGTTATTGTGAGCTTGACAGGGTTAATTACCGCTGAAACGCGTGCCGCACGGCTGTTCAAATCTTCGCGTACTGCGCTCTCGAGCAATGCGAAGTCATTGAGTGCATCGTATGTGGTGTAACCGATCTTGTCAACAAAGTTTCTGATTGATTCGGGCGAGTAGCCACGGCGACGGAAACCACAGAGTGTCGGCATGCGAGGGTCGTCCCAACCATTTACAAGTCCTTCCTTTACAAGAATGAGCAGGTTGCGCTTGCTCATGAGGGTGTAGTTGAGGTTTAGTTTGTTGAATTCGTACTGGCGTGGACGGTTGTCGTCAAGGTCCTTGCCGTCCTTTACCCAATCCACGAACAGGTCATAGAGTGGGCGGTGAGGTACGAACTCCAATGTGCACAATGAGTGTGTAACCCCCTCGAAGTAGTCGCTCTGACCGTGAGCGAAGTCATACATTGGGTATGCCTTCCACTTTTCACCGGTGCGGTGGTGTGCGGCTTTTACTACACGGTATATGATTGGGTCGCGGAAGTGCATGTTGGGGCTTGCCATGTCAATCTTGGCGCGCAAAACCATTTTACCCTCCTCGATCTCACCAGTGTTCATCTTCTCGAATAGCTCAAGGCTCTCCTCTATGGGGCGGTCGCGGTATGGGCTGTTTGTGCCTGGCTGTGTAGGGGTGCCTTTCTGCTCAGCAATCTGCTCTGCGCTCTGCTCGTCGATGTACGCTTTGCCTTCCTTGATGAGCTTGATAGCGAAATCCCAAAGCTGGTCAAAGTAGTCCGATGCGTAATATACATTTGCCCAGTCGAAACCAAGCCATTTGATATCTTCCATGATTGCGTCAACATACTCCACATCCTCTTTTGTAGGGTTGGTGTCATCGAAACGCAGGTTGCAGATACCACCATATTTCTGCGCCATGCCAAAGTCCATGCATATTGCCTTTGCATGGCCAATGTGCAGGTAACCGTTTGGTTCGGGCGGAAAACG
>JAFNWA010000118.1 GCA_017383665.1 Bacteroidaceae bacterium
ACTGTAGAAATATTCTTGATCTGCTGCTCACGCTCCTCGGGATCGGTATACATTGAGAGTACACGCAGAATAAGATCCTTGTCGGGCAGAGTTGACTGTGCCACGAGTTCCTTGAAACCATCCCAGTCCTCAGCAGTATACTCGCTCTCTACAAGACCCTCAAGCTTTACTTTCTTGAGCTCGTTCTTCATGTAGTTCGCGGTGTTTCTCTCACGCTCTACAGCGATACCGTCATTCAATGACATACCACCATCGGGCGAAGCAAACGCCGAAATCTTGATATCCTCAAGCACCTTGTTCTCGTAATCGGTAGCAACATCCTTCAAAGCTTCTCTCAACTCTGTCATGCTTGTGCTGTTAAGCTCAGATGTACGCAGATTTGTCTGCTGGATAAGGAACATGATATTAGCCTCCTTGGCCTGTTTGATTACACGCTGGAAAGCGTCCTCGCCAACAGCAATATTTGCCATGGCAGCTGTGCGGCGATAGAGCTGTGAAGTTGCAACGCAACCGTCGGCTATCTTCACCTCGGGGATTGTATATGTCTTGCTTCCCTTGGCAACATCAAAACGCAGATAGAGCTCGGCATCTTCCATAGCCGGAACATAGCCATACTGCATTTTCATTCTAAAAGTACCACCCTCTTCGTATGAGATTGTACGGTCATTGCCACGCACCTTCTCACCCTGGAATGTCACAGGCTCGGCCATAGCCTCTCCACCCTCGTACTTAAGGACAGGAGTAATTGTCAACACTGAATTCTTGTTGAAGAATTTTGCAGGGAATTTTCCGTCAATTGTAACAGGGATTTCACTACCTACAACCTCAAGTACACTTGGGGTAACAGTAAAATACTCTGCACTTACTGTTTTCATCTTTGAGCTACAAGAACTCATCAAGACAGCCACTACCAAAAGAAGCAAAGATGTTTTTTTCATCATCAGTTTAATAATTTGCGTATTTTTTGTAATTAAATTCAGACAGCCATGCGCAGTAGCGCACAAAATTCCCTGCAAAGGTAACTCTACAAATCCAAAAAAACAAAAAAGTAGGCAGCGTAATGATATTATTTTATTAAAAATGCTCTATTTTTTCTGTTTAATGTTGCGCGGATGGTGCAATATTATCTCTTCTCTCAAACGCACACGGTCGATATGTGTGTAGATTTCAGTTGTGGATATGCTTTCGTGCCCCAACATTGCCTGTATTACACGCAGGTTTGCGCCACCTTCAAGGAGGTGTGTGGCAAATGAGTGACGGAAGGTATGCGGACTCACACTCTTTTTTATACCGACCAGCCCGACAAGCTCTTTTATGAAGTGAAAGACCATGACACGGGAAAGTGGTTTCTTGAGTCTTTCGCTTATGAAGACATAATCTTCGTAACCCTTTTTTATCGGTATCATATTGCGGTCGACAAAGTAAGCCTCAAGCTCGGCGACGGCACGGTAGGAGATAGGCACGAGACGCTGTTTGTCACCCTTTCCGGTAACACGGATGAAACCCTCGTCAAGATAGAGATCGGAGAGACGCAGACCACACACCTCTGAAACGCGCAATCCACAACTGTACAACACCTCCAGAATTGCCCTATTGCGCTGTCCCTCGCGTTTCGAGAGATCTACGGCATTTATTA
>JAFNWA010000119.1 GCA_017383665.1 Bacteroidaceae bacterium
ATATCAATGCTTATAACATCGCAACCATACTTGCCTGGAGGCGTGAATCTAATCTCCTTTATCTTTTTTGTTATTATATATATGTGCTCTGGCCAGATGTCACTTTTATATACTATTGGAAAAATCAATTGTGTATCTAATACCTCACCTTTTTTATTTATATTCAAACGAATAGTAGCATCCTTGTTTTCTTCAAATTTTACTAATTTCAAATGGCGTATTGCTGCTTTTTGCACTGAGTCGGTGGCGGCCAACACCTCCTTGTCTTTAAGATATTCGTTCTTTGCACTCTCATTGCTGTTGAAGACTATTGAGTCATTGTATTGTTCTTTTACATATCCGCTGACCATTGAATTTTGACGGTAGTCAAAACGAACGGTTTTTCCATTATATTTATAATCTGTAACATGATCCAAATGTTTCTGTAACGCTGTTACAGGAATTGGGAACGTCATCCATGGCGACAACTCTATCCCGTACTTGGCCAAATATGGATCCGGTTTCCTGTTAGTAATGATTTTTGTATTGCGTTTGATATCCTCGTATGTCATGAATGGATTCAATTCAGAACTATATAAGAATTCAACACATGTGATAACTCCTTCAATGTTAACTCTTATACGGACTAATATTCTAAGACCTTTTTCTGATTTAGAAAATAATTCAAACATCTCTCTACACCGTTCTTTCCCATATCCTTCAATTATGTCTTGAATGAAATTTGACATATTACGATGTATATAATAATTTCCCTCACAATGTATTACATCATAATCTATGTGACCGTAATAAACCGGGCTTTCATCTAAGTGCTGTGCCAAACCACGCGAAATAAAATTCTCATAGTTTATAGTAACCAATGTGTCATTGCCAAATACCTGGAATCCCGATTCTATACTATCAGGTTGGCAATCTTCCACTGCATAACAGGAAATCTGTGCGAAAAAAAACACAAAAAGTGTTGTGATAAATCGTTTCATATCATATTAATATTTGTATTCAATTCCAAAAATGTGTAGTAATTTTATCCAATTATAGTTGAACTTCTTCACTGCTTGTCCGGGAAACAATACTGCTAATATAGCAAATGAAAGAGCCGTTGTCAATAGTTTTGAGACATAAATTACTTATACAAAAAGAATTCCCCGAAAGTCCATTGAAACTTTCGGGGATTGCGTTTTAAATGAAAGTTTTTACTTTACAAGCACCTTTTTGCTATTGATAATGTTTATTCCTTTTTGTGGGTGGCTCAGTTTCTTGCCGGCGATGCTGTATATGCTGCCGCTGTTGCATTGTGGGGTAGTCGTTATCTCCTCAATACCTGTGGGGTCGCTGAAGTATACAATCAATTCGTTTGCTTGTGTAACATTGCACTCAAGCCAGCATTGGTTCGCTGCAACATCCTTTGAACCCTCTAAAGCCTTGAATTTGTTGTTCGTGAAGAGGAACTTCTTTGTATTACCGTTCTGTGACAGACTGCTCTCTACATAGTTACCTTTCAAAAGGGATTCGGGCAGTGATGTCACTGCTCCTTGGTCCGACATTGTTATTGTGAACTGATGCATCCCTTTGCTCCCGTTGACTATTGTTGGAGTGCCGCTTTTCAACTTATCACCGGGGCCGGCAATGGCTCTCATAGTGCAACAGTAACCGTCCGTTTCATTATTCTTGATGTCTGTTACTGTTGCATCATAGGCATAAATGCCTTCTGGGATAACTACATTGAATGGCAGGCATATTGCTGCAGACCCCTCAGCCGGCAGGGTTAAGGGGTAGGTTAAAACCTCTTCAATGGTATATGTGGCAAGGCCGGCTTTGGTTGCCTTGTCATTGCCTGCAACGCCGTGCTCCTTGTAAATGTTCATGTAGTTTATGCCGTCGCTGCTGCTATGAATCTTGTATGTGCCGGCAGTCGATATCTCCTCGAAAAGATATATACCGGCTTCGCTTTCATTGTCCGAGAACATTATGTGCCCCCATTTACTCAGCTTAGGTTCCTGCAGTACCTTTCCCTGCATTGTCAGGGTATATCCCATGCCCGATGGCTCAATGATGAAAATCTCGTCGCCGGCAGCCGATGTTGAATAGTGGTCGGGTGAGATTAGTTTGTAACCCTCGCTTCCGCTGTTGTCGTGGGTGGTGTTGTAGCCAATAAAAAGCGGCTTGCCGTTGTAGTTTATATGGTATGCACCGTTGTATCCCGGGTTTATGATTACGGCAAACAGGTAAATTGTACCGTCTGGCATTGTCACCACGCCCGTGTGTGCTCCATCGCTGGCATCACTTCTAACAACAATGCTGCCAAGGTCGGTTGCATCGCCCTCTATGAAATCTCCGCTTACTGTTGCACCGTCCTGAATTCCGAAATAGGGTGTCAGGTCAATGGTTTCGCCGGGCAGGGCAATTATTGTAACCTCTTCGTATTGGCGGCCATGTATCTTCTCCAACTGGGTCGAGAGGTTTTTTACAACATTAGCATTGCTTGAAGCCATGTTCTGGTTCTCGTCAAACTCGCCGTTGACATGCTTGAAAATCTGTGGGTTGGTTGAGTAGCCTGTCTCAATCTTAGGCCCCCATGGAATCATTGTGGCACCGCCTTTAGGCTCAATGAATTTCCAGCCTGCAGTGCACAGTGTCAAAGTGTGGTTCTGTGCCATGCCAATGACATAGGGGCGTCCCTGCTCGTCATTGCCGAACCATGTTGCAGCCTCTCCCGGGAAACCGTCGGTAGATAGTGATTCGCCGTTCCCAACACCGGCAATATTTGCCATCACATCCAGGAAATCAATTTGTGAAACAAGTGAGTTTTTCACAGCCTGTTCTTTTATAATAGCCGGCCAATGAACGATGAACGGCACGCGTGTTCCGCCTTCATATGCACTGTACTTTCCGCCACGCAGGCCACCGGTAGGCGAGTGGTCACCAACAAGCTCCTCGGCCTGGTCTATATAACCATCGTCAAGCACAGGACCATTGTCACTGGTTAGTATTATAAGGGTGTTCTCAAGCACTCCCTGCTCTTCGAGAACGCGTACAATTTCACCCACGCTCCAGTCGAACTGTACAATGGCATCTCCACGCAATCCCATTTCGCTCTGTCCGCGGAAACGGGGGTGTGGAAAGCGCGGTACATGAACATCGTTTGTGGCAAAGTACATGAAGAAAGGCTTGTCGCTGTTCTCTTTTATGAACTCTACCGCATGGGCTGTTATGCTGTCGGCAATGTTCTCATCCTTCCACAGAGCCTTTCCGCCACCTTTCATGTAACCTATGCGTCCAATGCCGTTGATGATTGAATTGTTGTGCCCGTGGCTCGATTTAAGGTTGTACAGCAACTCGGGGTTGTTTGCACCTGTAGGCTCTCCATCAAAATTCTTGTTGTAATTGACATAGATTGGTGCCGACGGGTCATAGTTCGCCACAGCGCCGTTTTCTATGAACACGCACGGAACACGGTCGGCCGTTGCAGCCATAATGTATGAATAGTCGAAACCGATATCGCCCAAAGCAGGGGTAATAGGAGCGTTCCAGTCCTGCTTGCCGGTTTGCGAGCCAAGTCCAAGATGCCACTTTCCAAAAGCAGCTGTTGTGTAACCGGCTTCTTTGAACATATCGGCAACGGTATATTGGTCGGGCGAGATAATCATTGCTGCATCGCCTGCTGCAACATCTGTTCCGCTCTTGCGCCAAGGGTATTCTCCGGTGAGCAAGGAGTAGCGCGATGGGGTACTGGTTGATGCCACAGCATGGGCATTGGTAAAACGCACACCATTGTCGGACAAACGGTTTACATTAGGAGTCTTTACTCCTATTGCACCGTAGCACTCTAGGTCACCGTAGCCCAAGTCATCGGCATATATCATAACCACATTAGGGCGCGATTTCAAATAAGGTTCAGTGTCAGC
>JAFNWA010000120.1 GCA_017383665.1 Bacteroidaceae bacterium
AGGTGCTAGCAGGCTGTTCATCTCCATTTCATCATGGTGTGAACCGATAGCATTGCAGATGTCCGGCTTTTCTTTGAATTTTTCGGCCAGTTTGGCTCCATAGAGTGCGTGTGGCAATTCTGTCTCCTCATCGGGTACCTTACCGATATCGTGGAGCAAACCGGCGCGTTTTGCCTTTTTGGGGTTAAGACCAAGTTCGGCTGCCATAACGGCGCAGAGGTTCGCTGTTTCACGAGCGTGCTGCAAGAGGTTCTGGCCATATGATGAGCGGTATTTCATCTTACCGATGATGCGGATGAGTTCGGGGTGCATGCCATGGATGCCCAAGTCGATTGTGGTGCGCTTACCGGTTTCGATAATCTCCTCCTCGATCTGCTTCTTTACCTTGGCAACAACCTCTTCGATGCGTGCGGGGTGGATGCGGCCGTCGGCAACAAGCTGGTGCAATGCCAAACGGGCAATCTCGCGTCGAACAGGGTCGAATGCGCTGAGAACGATAGCCTCGGGAGTGTCATCTACAACGATTTCAACACCTGTGGCAGCTTCCAATGCGCGGATATTTCGTCCTTCGCGACCAATGATGCGTCCCTTCATCTCGTCATTCTCAATGTGGAAGACGGTAACAGAGTTCTCAATGGCTGTTTCGGTTGCTACACGCTGTATTGTCTGTATCACAATCTTTTTTGCCTCCTTGTTGGCGGTCATCTTCGCATCGTCAATGATGTCGTTGATGTATGATGCAGCCTCGCTCTTTGCCTCCTCCTTGAGTGACTCAATGAGGCGTTCTTTTGCGTCCTCGGCCGAGAGACCGCTGATTGTCTCCAACTTTTCGCGCTCTTGGGCGTGCATCTTGTCAAGTTCTTCCTGCTTGCGCTCCAACATGCCCTTCTGTGCCTCAAGGTTGTCCTTGAATGTGTCGAGTTCATTCTTGCGGCGTTGAAGGTCCTCGTTGCGCTGGTTGAACTGTATTTCGCGCTGCTTCAACTGGTGCTCAACCTGCTGTATCTTGTTGTTGCGCTGCGAAATCTCCTTCTCAAGCTCTGCCTTCTTGTTGAGGAACTTTTCCTTAACTTCAAGCAACTTGTTCTTCTTTATAACCTCGGCCTCTTTGTGTGCATCGTCAATGATGCGCTTGTGTTTTGCCTTCAAGGCTGTCTTGTTTATCAAGAGTTGGACAAGGAAGCCTACGGCCAAACCGGCTGCCAGTCCGATGATCAATGTTGTAACATCCATGATAGTTTAAATTTTAATATATAAAAAACGCACCGCGATACTCCCTTGCCGGCTGTGTTCCGGTTAGGGCAGATATTGCAATGCGTGAAACTTCAAAAAAAAAGTAGCAGGGCCTTACTTGCCGGCCTTCAGGGTGTTGTCTATCAAGCGTGTGAGTTCGCCTATTTTGCGTCTCACCTCGGTAGAACCCATCTCGTCGGTTCCTTTTACTGCGCTGAATGCTATGTCAAGTGCTACCATTGTCAGCACTCTCACATTACCTTCACCCGAGTAAAGGTCTTTGTACATTGACAGCGTTTCGTTGACAATCCTTGCAGCCTTCCTGTAATAAGGCTCTTCGCTTGCCGGTATTGTCAAGGGGTATGATGTACCGTCTATAATAAGGTTAATTCCCAATTCTCTATCTTCCATATGCAGGCGTTTTAAGGCTGTTTGGTCAGTGACTCAATGCATTGGTCGATTTCACGCACCAGCTTCGATATTCTCTCTTTTGCACCCTCAATACCCGAGTCGCTGAGGCTGAACATCTTGGCTTGTTTAAGGTTGTTGTAACTGCTTTCGAGAGCGACGCAACGCATCTGTAGTTCTTTGAGCGCATCCTCCTTCTCCTGAATTCGGCGTGTCAGTTCATTGTTCTGTTCTACCTTTTGACGGTATTCCTGAATGAGACAATGTAACTTGCCCTCAAAGTCATTTAATATGGTTATATCGTTCTCTGTCATATTACACTATTAGTTGCAAATATAGGTTATTTTTACGAATTTCAAAAGGTTTGTTACTTTTTTTCTGTTTTTTTCATTCATAAAGATTCGTTGCTTTCCAATGGTTATGTCTATAATGTTATTCGTGCAGTGGCAATAAGTGCCGTAATGCGACACTTTGCTACACTTTATTTGATTTTTTTGAAAAAAAGTATAGGAAACATTTGTTTTTAACAATTATTGCTATTACTTTCGCATCCACAACAGACAAAAAGAAGAGAGTGATGTATAACAGTTTGTATATTCTTAACAGCCTTTGCCTCGTGGTCTTGCGTAGATAACGGGAGAAAGGTCGTATGTATATATAAACAATGAAATATATAAGAGCCTTTCTCCACGGAGAGAGGCTCTTTGAATAATAATAACCTTAATATTTGTATGGCTTTTTCAGAAAAAATAAATCAGGCTGCAACTCCATTTCCGAAGGATTTGCCACGCATCAGCGGTGCTGAAGCAGTGATTCGCTCCTTGCTTGCCGAAGGTGTTGATACAATGTTCGGTTATCCTGGCGGTGCCATCATATCGGTTTACGATGCACTCTATGACTACCGAGATAAGTTGAATCACATTCTTGTGCGTCACGAGCAATGCGCAGTGCATGCCGCCGAGGGTTATGCCCGTGCAACAGGTCGCACAGGCGTGTGTATGGTGACATCGGGTCCCGGTGCAACAAACACTGTGAGCGGGCTTGCCGATGCAATGCTTGATTCTACACCCATAGTGCTCATTACAGGACAGGTGGCTTCATCGACATTGGGAACCGATGCTTTCCAGGAGATAAATTTCATTGAGATTACCAATTCTATAACAAAATGGAATTGTCAGGTAAAACGCGCTGAGGATATTCCCGAGGCCATTGCACGCGCATTCTATGTTGCATCAACAGGTCGTCCGGGTCCTGTGGTGGTTGACATTACAAAGGATGCTCAGACCGGGATGCTTGATTTTGAGTATAACCCGACAAAGTTCATCCGCAGTTATATGCCTAACAATGATGTTGACAGTGACCAGATATTGGAAGCAGCTCGCCTCATTAACCTTGCACGCAAGCCTATGGCTCTTGTTGGTCAGGGTGTGATACTTGGTGGTGCCGAAAAAGAACTTCTGGAGTTCCTTGAAAAGAGTGGTGTACCGGCTACAAGCACCCTGCTTGGTATGTCGGCAATACCATCGGATCATCCGCAGTTTGTAGGCATGATGGGTATGCATGGAAACTATGGTCCCAACATAAAGAATCGCGATTGTGACCTGTTGATTGCTATCGGCATGCGTTTTGATGAGCGTGCTACAGGAAAACCTACCAATTTCGGTATCAATGCCAAGATTATTCACATGGAGATTGACCCGGCCGAGGTGAACAAACTCATATATGCAGATGTAGCTGTTATGGGTGATGTCAAAAAGACTCTGCCGCTGTTGACAGAAAAAATAACAAAGAAAGAACATTCCGCATGGATTGACGAGTTTAGGGTTTGTGCCAACATTGAGCGCGAGGATGTTATAATACCTGCAATAGAACGACGGGGAGAGAATCTGCGCATGGGTGAGGTTGTCGATGCTGTTTCGCAACAGTTTGACGATGCAATAATTGTGACCGATGTGGGACAGCAGCAGATGTTTGCTTCCCGTTACTTCCGCTTCAAGCGTTCACGTAGCATCATAACATCGGGTGGATTAGGAACAATGGGCTACGGATTGCCTGCTGCGATTGGTGCAAAGATCGGTATGCCGGAGAGGGAAGTGTGTCTTTTTGTCGGTGATGGCGGATTGCAGATGACATCGCAGGAATTGGGTACGATGTACCAGTCACAGGTCGGTGTGAAGATTGTTTTGATGAATAACGGTTATCTGGGTATGGTGCGACAGTGGC
>JAFNWA010000121.1 GCA_017383665.1 Bacteroidaceae bacterium
ATTGCTTCTTTTCCCTTTACATTACAAAGAGGGGAAAGTCATGCAAAAGATAACCAAATTGGCATATGTTATCCCCAACGCATTGGGAATAATTGCAGAATTGTGCGACTGCATCTATGTGCGTTTTACACATCAAAGAACAAGGTTTAATGTATTCAAGGAGTTTGGCAACGAAGAAAACATCACTCAAATTATCGGAAGCAACGCAATAAAATTCTGGTGGTTGCTGATAATCTGCATAATCATAATATGGTGTCTGCACCGTTTCTACACACCTGCCCGTAAAAATTTCGGAAGAGCCGTTCTGCGCTACATAAATGTTTTTGGAGACACTGCAAGATATTATATATGGCATGTAACGGCGTTATTGGTTATTGCGCCACTGATGATAATAGGAATACGCGGTGGAATCGGCAAGGCTGTACGCCCCGTAACACTTATCAACGCCTACGAATATGTCAAGTCGCCCGAAGCTACAGTGCTTGTAATCAACACTCCCTTTTCCATGATACGCACGATATTTGCAAAGTCCTTCCAAAAAAGAACCGACTTCGGCGATGAAGAACTTGATAGAATTTATACTCCTGTAAAATATCCTGCTGCCGGTTCAAAACTCAACAAGAAAAATGTGGTAGTAATAATTCTGGAAGGCTTCGGCAAAGAGTATATCGGAGCTTATAATCCTCGCATAACCGGCAGTTTGACTCCTGCGCTGGACAAAATTATAGAAAAGAGCAGAAGTTACATGTACTCATATGGCAACGGCAGCAAATCGATTGACGGCATGCCATCAATACTCTCAAGCATACCAATGTTTGTAGAACCGTTTGTAACCTCGGACGCCTCACTCAACAATGTCAGCAGCATTGCAAAGGAACTTGGGAACATTGGTTACGAAAGTGCATTCTTCCATGGTGCTCCAAATGGTTCCATGTATCTCTTGGCATACTCTAACCAATGCGGTTTCGACAAATATTATGGTTTGACAGAGTATGATGAATCACCGAACCATAATTCCGAAGAAGATTTTGACGGGACCTGGGCCATTTGGGATGAGCCGTTCCTACAATACTATGCAGAATGTATGAATGATATGAAAGAGCCATTTGTCACATCTGTATTCACCGCAACATCACATGAACCGTTCAAAATTCCAGACAGCTACGAAAGTGTATTCCGAGGTGGAGAAGATCCTTTCTTGAAGAGCGTACAATATACCGATTATGCTCTGGGACAGTTCTTTGAATACGCATCAAAACAAAGTTGGTATAAAAACACTCTGTTTGTCATAACAGCCGACCACACTAACCACAGCGCAGAGGAGCGTTACCGTACAGCATCGGGACTGATGGAAGTTCCGGTAATCTTCTTCTCGCCAACAGGTGAAAAACCTTTTGAACCAGGAATAGACACGGCAATGATTGCACAGCAGATAGACATTATGCCAACAGTACTTGACTATATTGGATATGACAGACCGTATATTGCATTTGGAAAAAGCCTGATATCAACACCGGCAGAAGAGAGTTATGCCGTAAATTACGGCAATGACTCTTACCGTTATTACAAAGGTGACTATATCATGATTCATGACGGAGAACGCCCAATTTCAATATACAATCTGCGTAATGACATACTGATGAAAGAGAACATTTTGGGTAACTGCAATGTTCAAGATGAGATGATACGCGAATTGAAAGCCATTATCCAGCAGTACATGAACCGCATGGTTGAAAACAAACTGACAATTGAGCCTGACACGAACAAATAATACTAAAAGCAGAACGATGTCCACAGTAATATATCCGTCGCCTATATTCGGGCCTGTAAAAAGCCGCAGACTTGGCATTTCTTTAGGTATAAACCTGCTGCCGAGTGATGGGAAAGTATGCACTTTTGACTGCATATATTGCGAATGTGGCTTCAATGCTGAACGGAGAACCAAGAAGGCTCTACCTAAACGCGAAGAGGTTGCCAAAGCTCTTGAAGAAAAACTTGTCGAAATGAGCTCAAACGGAGAGTTACCCGATGTCCTGACATTTGCCGGCAATGGAGAACCGACACTGCATCCTCACTTTGGAGAAATCATAAATGACACCATTGCCCTGCGTGACAAATACTGTCCATCGGCCAAGGTTAGCGTACTGACAAATGCCACTCTTATAGCAAGACCTGCTGTTTTTGAGGCTTTGAAAAAGGTCGATAACAATATCCTGAAGCTTGATACCGTATGCACTGATTACATAAGCCGCGTCGATAGGCCAACCGGCTGTTATGACCTCTCATCAATCACAGAGCAGATGAAGGCTTTCAAGGGGAGAGCCATAATACAGACCATGTTCCTGAAAGGAACTGTTGACGGCATGAATTTTGACAACACCGGTGACAAATATGTAAGACCATGGCTAAAAGCCGTGAAGGAGATTGCTCCACGCGAAGTCATGATTTACACTATAGACCGTGAAACTCCAATGAAAGGACTTGAAAAGGCCACACGAGAGGAGCTTGACCGCATTGTTGCTCTGCTTGCACAAGAGGGGATAAAGGCAACAGCCTCGTATTAAATCTTACAAAACACTTGCAATCCCCAAAAAGGATGCTGTGACAAAGATATACCTTATAAGTTTGCCGACAAGCATAACTACAAATACCTTGTACTTGTCAACACGCATGATACCAAGCGCAACAAGCAATGCTTCTCCAATGGCCGGAACAAATGATATTGCGGCTGTCCAATAGCCATACTTCTGAATGAGCAGGTCTGCGCGTTTCATTCGTTTATCAGAAATCTTGAAAAATTTCTTCACCTTCTCCTTGCTTGTCAAGTATCCAAGCAAATAACATGTAAAACCGCCAAAAGTATTTCCGATTGTTGCCACCGTAACAAGAGCAACCGGATCCAGTTCAAGTTTCAGGAACATCGCCAACAGGACTTCGCTTGCAATTGGAACAATTGAACCCGAGAGAAATGCCAATACTCCCATTCCCCAATAGCCATAATCCTGTAAAAAACTTATTAATGTTTCAACCATAACGCCTGTGTTGCTATTGCAACCATTATTAAATTGACAAATAGGAAGTACACACCTATCAACTTCGTCTCTTTCGCTGAGAATATATACGATGCTATAATCGACTGACAAAAAAGAGAACAAGAATAGAACACGAACACACCATCAGCCCAAAGGCAACAGAGCAGCAATAGATAGGCATCGGCCATCATTATGAATGACAACCTGCGACGCAATAAAGGTTTTGCAGGCGACGCACTGCCCATGAATATTACAATCGAGGGCAGCAGGAGCAACAACGCAAAGCCCAACAATATTAAAAACAGGGTAGGACTTCCATTTCCGGAAACTCTAAATATACCGGCAAGGCTATCATAAATATAATTTGACAGGACATTGCAATCCGACAAGACATATTCAGTCCCCAACAAAAGCCAAAAAGGTGTTGCCAAACCAAGCAACGATGCCACGAATCCTCTTGGCGAGGAGATATTCGCATAGAGACAGAATGCCCAATAAAGAGGTATCAAGAATATCGCAAAAGGGGTAACAAATAACTGAAATCCCAATATCAGGAATGAAGCATAAATCAACCCCATGGAATTTACTTTATACTGACAGGCGAAAAGAATCACAAATGCCAGCACGGAAAGGAACGAAGAGAGTGCCAATGTGCTGTTACCGTTGACGAACGGCAAAGCCGCTACCATCCACATGTAGAATGCACCAACCCATCGCACTCGTCTGTCAAAGAAATCCTGCCCCGAGATCAGTATTGCAGAGACTGCATAAAAAATAGTTGAGAGAAGCCGAGATGCCAGCCCGTCTATAAATGATGGCTCCGAAGGAAGTTGAACAGGCACAGCCGATGCAGGGTACCAAAAGGCAGAGAGCATCAGAAGCAACGAGAAGGCAAACAACAGTACCGATGTAAACCTTCCCGAAGCAAAACGGCTGTGCAGCGTTCTTTTACAAGTCAAAGCCTATATCTCCTCTAAAATACTTCTTCTCATATTTTATTGCATTGGCCGAGCGGAAAGAGCGCTCAAGAGCCTCCTCGCGTGTAGCACCATATGAAACAGCCGCAATAACACGACCACCGGCTGTTACAACCTTACCATCCTTGCATGTTGTACCGGCGTGGAAGAGAATACTGTCCTTAACATCCTCGAAACCAGTCATCTCAAAACCCTTGTCGTAGTGCTCGGGGTAACCGCCAGAAACGAGCATGACACAAACCGCGTTGCGCTCATCGAACTCCACTGTGGTACCGGCCAAAGTACCGGCTGCAACCTTTTCGAAAAGACCTACGATATCATCCTTCAGGCGCAACATAACCGACTCAGTCTCAGGGTCACCCATGCGTACATTATACTCAATCACCATTGGCTCACCCTCAACATTTATAAGACCGAAGAAGATGAAACCCTTATACAGCAGGTTGTCCTTTACAAGGCCATCTACTGTAGGCTTTATAATTCTGTCCTCAACCTTTTTCATCCACTCCTTTGTAGCAAATGGAACAGGAGAAATTGAACCCATACCGCCGGTATTGAGACCTGTGTTGCCCTCACCGATTCGTTTGTAATCCTTTGCCTCCGGCAAAATCACATAGTCCTTGCCATCTGTAAGTACGAATACAGAGCACTCGATTCCGTCGAGGAACTCCTCTATTACAACAGTAGCCGATGAATCGCCGAACATACCGTCGAGCATCTCATCAAGGCTGCTCTTAGCCTCCTCCAATGTTGGTACAATGAGTACGCCTTTGCCGGCACACAAGCCGTCTGCTTTGAGGACATAAGGAGCCTTTAAGCCCTCGAGGAAACGGTAAGCCTCCTCTTTCTGCGCTGCAGTGAAAGCCTTGTATGCCGCAGTGGGAATATTGTGACGCTCCATGAAATCCTTTGCGAAGCTCTTGCTTCCCTCAAGTTCGGCGGCAGCCTTTGTAGGACCTATCACAGCAATTTCCTTGAGTCTTTCATCGGCTGCAAAGTAGTCATATATACCCTTAACCAATGGATCCTCGGGACCTACAACAACCATTGTCACTTTGTTGGCAAGCACAAAATCGGCAATGGCATCGAAATCACATACAGCGATATTCACATTCTCGCCAACCCCCTTTGTACCGGCATTACCCGGAGCAATATACAATTTGTCAACTTTAGGACTCTGAGCGATTTTCCAAGCGAGAGCGTGCTCACGGCCACCGCTACCCAAAAGCAATATATTCATATGTATCTTGTTTTAGTGTTTTCTGTCAATTAAAAATCTTTTCTCTTACCCCCACGCAATGGTTTAAAATCATTCTTGTATGGCGACTGACGCTTGCCGTCTCCTTTGCGGTCAAACGGTTTGCGATCGGAACCACCTTTGCCGGCAAACTTGCCACCATCGCGTCCTTCACGACGACGGTCATCGCGGCGTTCCGGGCGTCCTTCGCGTGGTGCAAAGCGGTCATCCTTGCGCTCACCACGAGGAGCACGACGATCATCACTACGGTTCTCGCGTGGAGCCTTGCTGTCGTTGCGTAGTGCACCACCCTCGCGACGCTCCCTTTTTTCGCCATCAGCTTCGCGGCGTTCTTTTCTTGCAGGTTTTTTGCGAGCCTTATCAAAGTATGCCTCAAGCTCGCGACGACGGCGCATAGACTCGTCATCAATCTCGCTTGAATAGTTTGCATCGTTGTTCTGGTTCTTTGATGCGCGTTCAGAACGAGTTTCACCATCAAGACCTGTGAGACGAGATTGGCGTTTAAGTGGAGCAAAATCCTTCTTCAGCTCGTTACCCTCGCCACGGAAGCCCTTGTACTTTCCCTGGAAAAGCTCGTACTTGCGGAATTCACAGTCAAGGTCACCGTTGTACAATGGTATTCTTGCAGATGCCTTGAGCCCAATCTGGTCAAAACAATCATAATTGTTGCTGATTACCCAAGCCACATTACCCTGGAACGCGTGTTTCAGGCGTGCACCAAGATCCTTATATACCTGAAGCAGTTTATCGGGTACAAGACGCTCACCGTATGGCGGATTTACAATCATTATTGCCGGTTCTGAATGTTCCTCGAAGTCCTTGATGTCGCGGCACTCAATTTCGATGCACTCGTTCATCATTGCAGACTTCACATTTCGGCGTGCACAAGCCACCATGCGTCCATCGACATCGTAGCCATATATCTTGTGCTTGAATTCACGCTCCGCCGAGTCATCCTCATAGATTGACTTGAAAAGCGCACTGTCATAATCCTTCCATTTCTCAAAGGCATATCCCTGACGGAACACGCCCGGAGCGATATTGCGTGCAATGAGTGCAGCCTCAATAGGCAGTGTTCCTGAACCACACATAGGGTCAATGAAATCGCACTCACCATGCCAGTTTGTGAGCATGATCATACCGGCAGCAAGCACCTCATTGATTGGTGCACGACCAGTCTCCACGCGATATCCACGACGGTGTAGCGACTCTCCTGAACTATCAAGCGCAAGAGTACACTCTTCGCCGGCAATGTGTATGTGGAATATGAGGTCGGGGTTATTGAGACGCACTGACGGACGCTCGCCATACTTTTCATTAAAGTAATCGGCAATGGCATCCTTAACACGATAGGCAACGAACTTGGAATGACGGAACACCTCGCTATATACGACAGAATCGACCGAGAATGTTGAAGTTGTGTCAAGATATTGTTCCCAATCGAAAGCCTTTACAGCCTCATATACTTCGTCGGCATTGGTTGCCTTAAAATGGAGAAAGGGTTTCAGGATGCGCACAGCTGTTCTCAAGTGGAAATTAGCCTTGTACATCATCTCCTTGTCACCGGTAAAAGAGACCATTCGACGACCTATCTGCACATTATTAGCACCCAATGCTACCAACTCCTTGGCCAAGACCTCTTCCAACCCTTGGAAGGTCTTCGCAATCATTTCAAATTCACCCATAATGTAAATAAATAATAAGAGAACTCCCCTATATACAAATATTATGCAAAGGAACAAAAAAAAGCAATGCAAATCAATGTTATTTGCGATTATTTAGGCTACTTTTGTGTTCCTAATCCAACCCACCTTTACAAACGATGAAAAACAGGAGACGATCATCATCATTCATCATACTTGCAGGCCTTCTATGCATGGCCTTTTTCTTGTCGAGCAACAAGGCACAGGAACCACTGGACAAGAATCACACACCACGCCTGATGCCCAATGTATTCTCACCAGAAATCCCCACAAGCATAACCTTTGCCGGTGATGTTATAGACCTTACATTGCAGGATCGCAGGGAGCGAATGGACAAGGAGATGCTGTCATTCACATACTCACACATTAACACAATGCTCATAATAAAGCGAGCAAACCGTCTGTTCCCCATTGTGGAGCCAATTCTTGAGGAGTGCGGCGTGCCCGACGATTTCAAATACCTGATGATTATTGAAAGCAACGGAGACCCCGAAGCAGTCTCACCGTCAAAAGCCTGTGGTCTGTGGCAATTCCTTGAAAAGACAGGACGGGACTACGGACTCGAAGTTACCGAAGAGATTGACGAGCGCTACCACACCGAAAAGGCAACACGCGCAGCTTGTAAATATCTTAAGGACTCATACGAAATATTCGGAGACTGGCTCACGGTTGCCGCAAGTTACAACACAGGACGCGCCAATGTCATCAAGCGCCAGGAGAGGCAGAAGGAGCAGAGGGCTATTGACCTTGTATTGCCGGACGAGACCTCGCGCTATATATTCCGTCTGATGGCTGTTAAAACGATATTCGAATGCCCGGCAAAATATGGTTTCATGTTGCGCAGCAGCGACCTCTACCCCACCATTCCCATTGAGCGGGAAGTTATAGTGAACAGCGCAGTGATAGACTGGGCCAATTTTGCGAAGAAGCACGGGCTCACATTCCTGCAACTGCGCGAGGCCAACCATTGGATAAGACGCACTACATTGAATAATAAGACAAGAAAGAAGTACAAGGTTCTTATCCCATACAAGGATGCTATGCGTTATGACACAGCCAAGACAAAGGCACATAATCCCAACTGGGTGGTAGAATAACAAACAGAAGAACCGTGGAGCGCGCTCCACGGTTCTTTGTCTTATATATCTATCAATTGAATCAATAGTTCTCTGGTTTCAACTGGAAATATGCCTTTGGATGTGCGCATACAGGGCAAATCTCAGGCGCCATCTTGCCAATGTGCAAGTGACCACAGTTGCGGCACTGCCAAATGCAATCCTTGTCACGGCTGAATACAAGACCGTTCTGAACATTCTCAAGCAACTTCTTGTAACGATCCTCGTGTACCTTCTCAACCTTTGCCACAGCCTCGAACATTGCTGCAATTTCAACAAAGCCCTCCTCGCGAGCCTCCTTTGCCATTGTTGGGTACATATCGGTCCACTCGTAGTTCTCACCGGCAGCTGCATCTACAAGATTCTCGGCTGTGCTACCAATGCCGTGTACAAGCTTGAACCACATTTTTGCATGCTCCTTCTCCTGATCTGCTGTCTCCTGGAAGATAGCTGCCATCTGCTCAAAGCCATCCTTCTTTGCCTTGCTTGCATAGTATGTATACTTGTTACGTGCCTGGCTCTCACCCGCAAAAGCAGCCCAAAGGTTTGCTTCGGTCTTTGTTCCTTTCAATGATTTATCCATAGTTGTTTTTTATTAAAATTGTTAA
>JAFNWA010000122.1 GCA_017383665.1 Bacteroidaceae bacterium
GAAAGGACTCCCCGCATCGGAGATTATGAATAGAAAATGATATTGCGTTTAATGTCATGTCGAACGCATGTGAGACATCTCTGTGGTTAGCGAACTGAAACAATCAATACTACAAGAGATTCCTCCCTGCAGTTCGGAATGGCAGAACTGATAAAATAATAACTTAAAAACCAAAACTTAAACAAACTATAATTATGAATCCAAAATTTGTATTGCCAAAGATAGGCGAGTTGCCTGTTTCGGCTCCGATAGAGAGTATCTGTAAATTCGAGAAAGTACCAACAAGAATATGCCCCACAGAACCCAAGGGCGTGAAGGTTGCAGCCGACATGGTTGTCAACGCCATCAAGGCACACAAGGAGAACCGCCTCTTTGCGCTCGGCCTCTCGACAGGCCGCACACCTCTTGGTCTTTATGCCGAGTTGGTGAACCGCTATCAGGCCGGTGAGGTTAGCTTTGCCAATGTCGAGGTGTATAGCCTCGACGAGTTCTATCCGATGGAGCCTGCATCGCCACAGAGCCGCAACCACCGCGTGAACGAGGATTTCCTAAAGTTCATTGACATAAAGCCCGAGAATGTGCACTTCCCCGATGGTACCGTGGCACGCGATAAGGTCAACGACTACTGTCGCAAGTATGAACAGATGGTTGACGGCCGCATTGACCTTATGATTATGGGCGTGGGCGAGCTTGGACAGATCGGTTTCAACGAGCCCGGTAGCTATGCCCACTCAACAACCCGTCTTGTACAGTTGAGCTACAACACACGCAAGAATCAGGACAAGTTCTTCTCTAACCCCAACGAGGTGCCCAAGATGGCAATTACCATGGGCTTGGAGACAATTATGAGCGCGAAGAAGATTGTTCTCATGATGTGGGGCGAGGACAAAGCTGCTGTAGCCCACAGACTCATCGAGGGTGAGGTAAACGAGGAGTATCCTGTAACATGCCTGCAGGAGCACGATGATGTTCAGGTTGTCATTGACGAGGCTGCTGCTCAGGAACTCACACGCGTTAAAGAGCCATGGCTTGTGGCACCTCCAATCGAGTGGAGCGACAAACTCATTCGCAAGGCTGTCATTTGGCTGTGCCAGACTGTAGATAAACCAATATTGAAGCTCACACATCAGGATTACATCAAAAATTCTCTATCAGACCTCCTGGAGCGTGTAGATACATACGACCGAATCAATATCCGCGTCTTCAACGAGATACAGCACATCATCTCGGGCTGGCCCGGTGGCAAGCCTAACGCCGATGACAGCACACGCCCTGTCTCTTCATCACCATTCCCCAAGCGAGTAATCATCTTCTCTCCTCACCCCGATGACGATGTAATCTCAATGGGTGGAACATTCAACCGTCTCATTGAGCAGGGACACGATGTGCATGTAGCATACCAGACATCGGGTAATGTTGCTGTCTATGACGATGTAGTATTGCAGAATATTGATACTGCAAAGGAGATGGGCTTTGGCGATGCATTTGATGAAATTCGCGAAATTATTGCCAACAAGAAGGTGGGTGAGCCCGAGCCACGCAAGTTGCTCGACCTCAAGGGCGCGATACGCCGTGCCGAGGCGCGTGCTGCATGCCGTTCAATAGGTCTAGATGACCGCACAAATGCCCACTTCCTCAACCTGCCGTTCTACGAGACCGGTGGTATTAAGAAAGGCAAGCTCAGCGATGACGATATTGAGATTGTAAAGGCTCTCATGCGCGAGGTGAAGCCACATCAGATTTATGCTGCAGGTGACCTCACCGACCCGCACGGCACACACCGTGTCTGCATTGAGGCTGTTTTGCGTGCATTTGAAGAGGTAAAGGATGATGATTGGGCAAAGGAATGTCACATCTGGCTCTACCGCGGAGCATGGCAGGAGTGGGATTTGGCTGTTGCCGACATGGCTGTTCCCCTCAGCCCTGAGGAACTAATCCGCAAGCGCCACGCAATCTTCCGTCACCTCTCGCAGAAGGATATAGTTCCATTCCCCGGTGAGGATGCACGCGAGTTCTGGCAGCGCGCCGAGGAACGCACCCAGGGCACAGCTGCGCTATTCAATAAGATTGGATTGCCCGAGTACCAGGCGATTGAGCTGTTTGCTAAGTTGCTGTAATATTTAGGAATTGTCCTGGATTTCAATCCGGGGTATAATAACGCAGCACCGCCCATGGGCGGTGCTGCTTGTGTTTAATGTAAGGCTATGGATTCGTGCCGTCCCCTCAAAGAGTGGAGGAACTTTTGCTATTCCAACTCTCGCCTCCTCCCTTTTTTTGCTTGCAAGGGGGAGTGGCTGCAATCAGGTCGAATACCCTATAGTTTAGAATAATAGATGAGGTCAATCCTCATCTATTATTCCGTTATAAGCAAGTTCTCCTTCTACGATAAAATAGAGTTCCTCGGGGTCGAAGTCGCCGATGTCGCACTTTTTTGCTTCCTTGGCAATGAAGTTGGCAATTTCGTTGATGTCGATATCGACATATTCGCTGTCGTTGTCGAGGATTCCGCTTTTCTCGTAGTAGTCGTAGATGGTGTCAAGGAAAAAGTAGAACTCGTCCTCGCTGTATTTCTTCTTGAGGTCCTGTGGCAGACGCTCGCGTATGAATGCTATGGTTTTCTCGTCATCGAGATCTTCCATATCAAAACCGTCGTTGTTCATTTGCTCTTTTATTAAAGGAGTGCCTCGAACTTTGCCTGTACATCGCTCTTTGACTTATAGCCAACGAAACGCTCTACAACCTTGCCGTCTTTGATGAAGATTACTGTGGGGACATTGCGGATGCCATACTCCATTGTGAGGTCATCGGCCTCCTCAATGTCGCATTTGCCCACTGCGATGCGGCCTGCATACTCCTCTGAGAGCTCTTCAATGATTGGTGCCAACTGCTTGCAAGGACCACACCATGCTGCGCTGAAGTCAAGTACTATTGGCAATTCGGTTGCCATGAATTCCTTTGCATTGTCGTTTGTTACATTTGTTGCCATTTTCTTTAATTTTTATAAGTTAGTTACTGATTTTATCCTTTTTAATAGGTTAATTCAATTTATATTCAATGTTTTCCTGTTCTTTAAGGTAGTCGAGCAGCTCCGGCAGTACTTCAATGTCATGGGTCTTTGATGCCAGCTCAAGAGTGAACGATTGTTCGTAATCCTTTATCTTGAACAGGAGTTTGCTGTTGCCGGGGTGTTTCTCGGCATAATCGACAATTGTGCCGTATATCTCATCGGTGAGCGACATTACATCGAATGTGATTGTGATGCTCTTCACAAGTCCCTCCTTTATCTCAGGCATTAGTTCTATGCTGTCCACTACAAAGTCGTGCTTTGTCTGGTCCCACTTGCGAGGCTGGAAACTGCCTTTAATGTAAAGGAAGTTGCCTGGGATGAAGTAGTTCTGTTTCTTTATCCACTCTTCGCCAAAGAAGAACATCTCGGCTGTTCCCGTGAAGTCTTCGATTTTTGCTACACCGAACGGGCTTCCTTTCTTGGTGAAGCCGGTGCGCGGTGCTTCGCTGACAACACCGCCAAGGGTTATCTTGCGGCCTATGAGTGTTTCTACTTTATCCATCTCCGATGCCTTGGTGTTGCAGAATTCGTTAAGAATGATTGCATAGTCATCGAGTGGGTGTGCCGACAGGTAGATGCCTACAAGTTCGCGTTCGCGGTTCAGCCTTTCAAGTGTACTCCAGTTGCCGCCTGCCGGTATCTCCGGCTTTGGTATCTCGGCCATCTCCGTGTCACCGAAGAGTGATGCGGTGGCGTTTGCCTTGTCTGTCTGGTAGGTGTTGCCGTAGCGTACGAGTGCCTCGAGGAACTGCTCTCCCTTGCTGTTTGTGCCTGCATACTGCTCGCGCGAGATGTCGCCGGGCAACTCGTCGAATGCGCCCGAGAATGCGAGGCACTCAAGGTTCTTGCGGTTGCAGGCTGTGAGGTTCACACGCTCCACAAAGTCGAAGATGCTCTTGAACGGGCCGTTTGCCTCGCGCTCGTCAATGATGCACTGCACGGCATTTTCGCCCACTCCCTTGACGGCGCAGAGACCAAAGCGTATGTCGCCTTTCTTGTTGACGCTGAACTTGCGGCGCGACTCGTTGACATCGGGGCCAAGTACATTGATACCCATGCTCTTGCACTCCTGCATGAGTTTGGTGATTTCGGTTATCTTGTCAAGGTTTCGGCTCATTGCACCAGCCATGTACTGCGACGGGTAGTTGGCCTTGAGGTAGGC